>NZ_JBQKJR010000018.1:0-54863 GCF_052117165.1 Agathobaculum sp. LCP25S3_E8 | reverse complement strand
TCAAGGCAAAGCTAAAGGGCTTGCCGCCTGCAATTCACAGACAACAAGCCCTTTCGGCTGCTTAAACAATTTTTGCTTTCAAATATTGTCTAACTTTTGGGGGTCACTTCAAGCGTTTCCGGTGCTTTGTTCTGTCATGCGATTTTATATTTACAGAATACGCAGTGTCTTAGGTGCTTCGGTCAAATTGATGCAGCCGTCCTCGATAACATACAGCATATCCTCAGTGCGCACACCAAATTTCCCGGGTAAGTAAATGCCCGGTTCCGCCGTCAAGATACTGCCCGCGGGCAGTATCGCCTCTGCACGCGAGGACGCCGTCGGCATCTCGTGAATTTCCAGACCCACGCCATGACCGAAGCCGTGACCAAAAGCGTCACCGTAACCCGCCGCCTCAATCACACGACGCGCCGCACCATCCACCTCTCGGCCGGATATCCCCGCCTTACAGCACGCGATGCCCGCCAACTGCGCATCCAGAACAATGTCATATACGCGCTGCATTTCCTCAGTCACATGCCCAACCGCAACTGTGCGCGTCATATCCGAACAGTAGCCGTCTACAATACAGCCAAAATCCATCGTCACAAAATCCCCTGCCGCAATCGTTTTATCGGTGGGGACTCCGTGCGGCTTGGAACTGTTCGCACCCGACACCACAATCGGGTCGAACGACATATTCTCCGCCCCATAGTGCAGCATCAGATAGGTCAGGCGCGCGGCAATCTCCTTTTCGGTCACGCCAACGCGGATGTCGTTCATAACCTCCTCGAACGCCTGCTCAGCGATGCGCTGCGCTGCAACGATCTTTTCGACCTCGTCATCCTCTTTGATGATACGCAGACGGGCAACGCTGTCCTCTAGCCGCATGACGGTGGCATGCAGTGCAGTCGCCCACCGCGTATATTCGGCATGCGTCAGCGCTTCATCCTCCAGCGCTACTGTGCGCACACCGTCCTGCTCAATCAGCTCATTGATAGCTGCGGTGTAGCTGCGTCCAACGCCAATCTCGCGCACCTCAAAATCCGTAACCGCAGCGCGTGCCGCCTCAACATAGCGGAAATCCGTATAGAACACCGCCTGCTGAGCGGACAGATACACCGTGCCCGCCGTCGAATGAAAACCAGTCGCATAGCGGCGGTTAACCTCGCTTGTCAATACCAATGCATCATACGGTGCTTCCAGCAGCATCTCCTGCAATTGTTTTCGTTTCATTATTTTCCCCTTACCCGATGATCGCCTTGACAGCGTCCACAGCTAACAGGTAGCTGTGCTTTCCGAAGCCAGCGATAGCGCCCGCGCACACCGGCCCAATGACCGACTTGTGACGGAATTCTTCGCGCGCATGTACATTTGACATATGCACCTCCACAGCCGGCAGCCGCACCGCGGCAATCGCGTCACGCAGCGCATAACTGTAATGCGTATACGCGCCCGCGTTGATGATGATGGCATCACAGTCCTCGCGCGCGGCATGAATGCGGTCGATAAGCGCGCCCTCCGAGTTAGACTGGAACACTGTGCACTCCATCCCCAGACGCTGGCATTTGTTGACCACTTCCGCGTTGATGGTGGCAAGCGTGTCCGAGCCGTAAATGCCCGGCTCTCGCTGGCCGGTCAGATTGAGATTGGGTCCATGAATCAGCAGCACTTTTTTCATTTTTCTATCTCCTTGTGAAAAATTTGCATCATCGTCACAGCATCCTCGGCCTGTGTTCCGGCCGATTCACAAATGAAAGTCGGGGTATAGCCACGCGCCGCAGCCTCCTGCGCCACCGGCGTAAAGTCCGGTCCGTATTCCGTATCGGCAAAGGTCAGATGCCGTACCTCGCCTTTGGTATTGTATTCAATATGCGAAAAATGCGCATGCAGCACGCGCGTGCGTTCCACACCGATGGTGTTCTCCATCAGGTCAAATAATCGCCGCACATCCTCGCGGGTGGACATGCCGCCATCCGTGCGGCAGTTCAGATGGCCGAAGTCGATGCAGGGCAGCAAGCGCTCGTCCGCCGCGACCAGTTCGCAAACCTCTTCCGCCGAGCCGAGTACACTTTTCTTGCCCATAGTTTCCAGACAAACCGTGCAGTCGGTCAGATGCGCTTCGTCCAGTGCACGCAGGATGTTTTTTACGTTCTCATGCGTATTGCGCATCGCGCGCTCGCGCGTCAGCTTGCCCTGTCCGCCGCAGTGCACCACCATGCGCGTCGCACCCAGCGGCACCGCCAGCCGCGCCGTTTCCAGCACATAGCCGATGTTCTTTTCCATCCGTTCGGTTTCCTCAGAGGACAGGTTGATAAAATACGGTGCGTGAATGCTCATTCGGATATCATGCAGCGCTGCCGCCGCGCCGATTTTGCGCGCGGTCTCCTCTCCGCAGCGCACACCGCGACCGCACTGGTATTCAAACGCGGTCAGCCCCTTGGCGGCCAGCCACGCGGGCGCGTCCTCACTTTTTTTGAAGCCTTCGGCAGCAAAGGACTCGGAATTGCCCGCCGGGCCGAATCTTGCCTTACTCATGCCGTCCTCTTGCCTCCATTCTGCGCTTGCCGCGTTCAATAAAGCCACGCTCAATCTGATAGCGCACGTTCACCCAGAAATAATGACGGTCCAGCGTCTGCACATAACAGGTCAGCGCGCCGACGCAGTTCCCGCCAAGCACATCGGTAAAAATTTGGTCGCCCACCACAGCAATCTGACTGAGCGGCAAACCAAGCCGCTTTGCCGCGCGGCGAAAGCCAAACGACAGGGGTTTTGTCGCCCGACAAATATATTCCGCACCCAGCGCCTCGCAAAACTTTCCCACCCGTCTTTCCCGGTTGTTGGAAAACACCAGCACCTGCACGCCGGCCTCGCGCAGCGTACGCACAAAAGGCGCAAGCGTATCCGGCGGCAGCGCCGCCTTGTGCGAGGCCATTGTGCCGTCCAGATCAATCAGCACGCCGCGAATCCCATGCTGCTCGAGCAGCGCGGGCGTAATATCATAAATAGAATCAAACACATAATCCGGAATCAGTTTGCTCATTCGTTCACTCCTGCGTTCTCACTTTGGCAACTGCCACATATAGTGTAATAGAATTTGTCCAAAAAGTCCAGTGCGGCGCCGCATTCTCCACCATGCGCGCTGCCCCGAACACAAGGGAGTCGATCATGATGGTATATACGAAAAATCTGGTGCTGGTATGCACCGGCCGGGATACGGCACGCGCAGCCGGGCAAGGCATGCCCGTTCTACATCTCTGTCTGGGTATTACGCCCAAAGGCGCTTTGCAGCGTTTACAGCTGCCCACCGCGCAGGCGAATTGTCTGCTCGGCCTATGTGACCCACCGCTCGATCTGGCCCTCTGCAACCCGGACCGACTGGCGGCCGATCTGGTTTTTGAGGCTAAGCGCACGGGCGCCCCCGGCGTATTCGCAGACTTTGAACACGACACACCGCGCGGCCGTGCACTGCTGACCGCTTTTGATACTGCGCTTCATGAAGCGGATATCCCGTTTTTCGTCCCGCTTGCCTGCGGCCGCCAGCTGACACACGCGATTTTGACCACACCGACCGCGCTCTCGGGCGGCAGCCTGACCGCCTATATTTCGTCCCTGCAAGGCATCTACGGCGCGGCGCGCATCGCGGCGTTTTTGCAGCCGGTCTCGCAGGATTTCACCCTGCCCTCTTCCAGCCCGAACGGCAAGACCCTGACCAAAGTCGAGCGCGAGGCGTTGCTCACGCACACCGGGGCGCAGGCGTTCTTCTCCCGCGAGCTGTGCGCCAAATACTTCACCTACACCGACACCGACGGACGCGCGCACTTTGTCTTGTTTGATGATGCCTCCACATTAGAGGCCAAGCTCGCGCAGCTGACAGGATGCGGCGTACAGACCGTATTCGCGCTGTTTCCGGATGCAGAGGAGTTACTCAATCCGTCGTAATAGGCGCGGTTTTTGCCCGGGTCAGCGCAATCAGTTCACCGGGAGCACATTCAATCTGGTAGCCGATTTTACCCGCTGATACAATTACGGTCGGGATAGCGTTCACACTCTCATCAAATACAGTCGCAAATGCTTTTTTCATACCGACTGGTGAGCAGCCGCCGCGCACATAGCCGGTCAGTCCCAACAATTCTTTGACATGCACCAACTCAACCGACTTCTCCCCAGCGGCTTTGGCGGCTTTTTTCAGGTCAAGCTCCTTTGCCACTGGGATGACAAACACATGGTAGCTGCCCGATCGGCCGCGCGCGACCAGCGTTTTGAACACCTGTTCCACGTTCTGACCAAGTAATTCAGCCACCGTCACGCCGTCCACCGCTTCCTTGCCGTGCGGATATTCATGTGCGATATACGCGATTTTATGCTGTTCCAGCACGCGCATCACATTGGTTTTGTCCGAAGCCATTTTTCTCGCTCCAATCTGCGTTTTATACAGATATTATAGCTTCCATTTGTGCAAAGCGCAAGAAATATCAAAAGGGTTTCTCCAAGAGAGAAACCCTTTTTTGTCAGTATTATGCAGGTCGCGCAATCACAATGCGGATACGTCCACCGTCATCCGTATCCTTGTCGTAATAGCAGGTGATGTCATAGGCATCCAAGTTGTTCCGCAACTCAGTCAGCGAAAACAAACTGTAGTTTGAATTCTGATACAGATATACCGCGCAGTTATCCCAGAACAGCCAGCTTTCGTCATCCTTGGTTACGCCCAGCTGTGTGATGCTGTCCGGATTTTTAATCTGGCTCAGTGCACGCACGGATTGTAACTGCCCGTTTTCCATCGTCAGCCGCGCCGGTCCGGCTGATGCCCCCAGCGAACTGCCGCTGGTGGTCAGCGTTTTTTTCTCACCATTTACCAGATAAGTGTACTCGCCCGATGTGCTCATATCGTTCGACTCATTTTTGGCTGAGGTAATAATGCCGTACTCATACAGGTCGCCCGTAAAGTCCCGCAGAATTAAATCCGTAATCTCTCCCGCGTCGTTTACCGCATAATAGCGCACATCGCTGCTTTCCAGCACCGCACCGTCTAACCGCGAATAATAAACGCGCACAGCTGCGGTATCATTGACATCCAGAATCCGGATATCATCCGCCATGGCACGGCTGCCAATGGTGCGGCCCGATACCGTTCCGGTCAGAGAAGAAGATTGCAGGATAGAAACATCGGTTTCGGACGAGCCGAAACCGATAGAAACCAAGTCTCCTTCATAAATCGTGGTCTTTGCACAAGGGTAGATATAGCTTTCTCCGTCAGTTGCGGTGACGGTGATGGTGCGGGCAGTGTATGCATTGCCAACCGCGTTATAGTATGTGCCGGTACCAACCGCAGTCACCACACCGGCAACCGATGCGGCATAGTCCTCCGCGGGCAGCGCATAAGCTACCTTGCCGTCTCGGCCGAGCAGCAGCGTAACCACATCCCCGATATTCAGTCCGCCGAGCGCCGAGAGCGCATACGCCGCCTCGCTTGTCTCGATTTCGTAGGTATTGCCTGCAACCGTCACCGAGGTCGGCGAAGAGGTCGAGGGCGACGCCGACTGATAGGTGCCACTGACCGCGTTGGCATAAGCCCAGATGGTCGAGTCATTATAGTAAATGACATCATATTTCTGCACCGCATCAGCCGTGGATGCATAGCCATTGCGATAAACCGTCTTGTTCTCGGTTGAAACCAGCTCAGACAGACTGCCTTCCACTACAAACGGCCCTTCCATAGTGTCCGTCACCATGCTCAGATAGTCGATTTCCCCGTTGCTGTTCAGGGTATAGCCCAGCGTCTGCGCATAAACCTGCCCATCTTTGGTATCGGCGTTGAGCAGATTATAGAACAGGTACATCATGTTGCGACGGGTCATAGTTGTGCCCTGAGAAGCAGTTACGCCCGTGTCCAGCCCAAGCGACTGATAAAGCGCAAGCTGTCCGTAAGGGTAAGAGCCGGAAAAATCCTCGGTGGTATAGCCGAGCAGTTTGAGGCAGCTGGTTGCCGCCTCCTCCAGTGTTACTGTCTGATTCGGCTTGTAGCTGCCGTCCAGATAACCGGTCAGCCACCCCTGCTGCACCGCAGTCTTGATGTAACCTGCCGCCCAGTGCGTGTAGGGCACATCTTTGAACGGCGAAACATTGGACGTGCCCGCCACCTTGTCTTTATAGCTGGACGCCGCGACCAGCATCTTGGCATACTCCGCACGAGTGACTGTTTTATCCAGATTCATATTGCCGCTTGTATCGCCCACCATGATGCCGGTCGAACGGATGACCTGCTCCACCACGCTTTCCGAAACTGCTGACGCGGCAAACGCCGCCGGCAGACAGCTGAGCAGCATCGCCACCGTCAGCAGCAGCGAAAGTATCCTTTTCATACTTCTCCTCCTTTTAATCATAGCGCAGTGCGTCAATCGGGTTGAGCTTTGCCGCCTTATTGGCCGGCATAAAGCCGAAAAATACGCCAATGAACACCGAAACGCCGAAGCTGACACCGACCGCGCTGACCGACGGCGCCGCATTGATGCCAATTGCCTGCCCCAGCGCGAGCGCCACCGCCGCACCAAACACAATGCCAATCACGCCGCCGAGCGCTGAGGTTGTGCCTGCCTCGATGACAAACTGTCGCATGATATCGCGTTTTTTGGCGCCAAGCGATTTACGAATGCCAATTTCACGCGTGCGCTCCGTAACCGATACCAGCATGATATTCATAATACCGATGCCGCCCACGAGCAGAGAAATGCCCGCAATACCGACCAGCACCATGGTCATCATGCCGGTCATCTCCCCCATCGAGTCAATCATTTCCTGCATATCGGAAATGTTGTAAAAATCATCATTTTCAAACACCGCATACAGCGCATTATCCAGAATGGTCGTACCCTGCGCATTGAGCGAAGAATCCCATGTAGCAAAGGTATACGTAGAAATCTGCCCGAAAGTCAGCTTAGAAGCGGTGGTATACGGCAGATAAATGCAATCGTCCAGCGAACCTTCGGTTGAGTCATCCTGCTGCTCGATCACGCCGACAACGGTCAGCGCGTTTCCGTTGACCTTAACCGTCTGCCCGACCGCATTCCCGCCCAGCATATTTGCTACATAAGTGCCGACCACGGCAACCTTGCTGCGTGCCTCCAAATCCGCATAGCTGATAAAGCGGCCGCTTTGCAGCCCAAGACCGTTGATTTCTGCATATTGTTCAGAAACGCCGCTGACCGAGGTGGATGAAAAGCTGTCCGAATCGGTTGCGGTTTTGACCGAACCCATAATGGCTACCGTCGGACTCATGCCCATAAACACATCCGTGTTTTCTTCATAAAGGTCATACATATCGTCCACATCCACCGTGCGGGACGAGCCACGCCCGGTAACATTGACGGTCAGCATATTGGTGCCCATATCCTCAAACATCGAGGTAACCTCGCCCGTCATGCCCTGCATAAGCGAAACGAGAATGATCACCGATCCGACGCCAATGATAATACCCAGCATGGTCAGAAATGCGCGCATCTTACTGCCAGCCAGACTTTTGAGCGCCAGTTTGAACGCCTGTGTAAATCCCATCCGTCAGTCTCCTCTCGGGAAGGCCTCGCGTGCCGGGCCGTCAAAGATGATTTTTCCGTCCGCCACGCGGATGACACGCTTTGCCTCCTGCGCAATGCTGTTATCATGCGTAATCAGAACAATGGTGTTTCCCTCGTCGTTGAGCTTTTGCAAAAAATCCAGCACCTCGCGGCTGGTGCGCGAATCCAGCGCGCCGGTTGGTTCGTCCGCGAGAATGACCGAAGGGTTTCCGGCGAGCGCACGGGCGATGGAAACACGTTGCTGCTGACCGCCGGAAAGCTGACTTGGCAGGTTTTTCTCCTTGCCCGCAAGGCCGACGCGTGCAATCTGATACCGCGCCCGCTCGGCACGTTCATCCGCGGGTACACCTGCATATAATAGCGACAGCTCGACGTTTTCCTGCACGTTGAGCTTGGGGATCAGATTATACTGCTGAAAAATGAATCCCAGCGTTTTATTGCGGATCTCGGCCTGCTCGTCATCGGTCAGCTCGGATACGTCCTCACCGTTCAAGAAATACTGCCCGCTCGTCGGCACATCCAGACAGCCGATGATATTCATGAGCGTGCTTTTGCCCGAGCCCGACTGCCCGACAATCGCTACAAATTCGCCCTTATAAATCTTCATCGAAACACCGTCCGAAGCGTGCACATCCGTGTCGCCCATATGGTAAATCTTATAGATATCGCGCAGCTCAATCAGCGGTGTTCCGGTTGTCTCCTGTTGCGTATTCATCACGGCATACCGCCTCCGCCACCACCGGAAGGCATACCGCCACCACCGCCGGAGGGCATGCCGCCTCCGCCACCAGAGGGCATGCCGCCGCCACCGGCAGGCATACCGCCCATCTCACCGCCGGACATACCGCCCATGCCGCCGGGCATCATGCCCATCTCACCCTCCTCACCGGAGGATTCATGCATCACCTGCGGCACATAAACAATATCTCCTTCTGCAATGCCGGAGACAATCTCAATGTAATTGTCATCTGACAAGCCGGTTTCCACCTCGACCGCCTTCCAGCCGTCAGGCAGCAGCGTACCGTTCACCATGGTTCCATCTGTATTTTTCGCGCTGTCATCCTTGACATAGACGATATTCCCACGCTGCACCGCAGAAATCGGCACAGCAATTGCATCCGGTGCCTCATCCACCACGATGGTCGCGTCCACGTTCATCCCAGGCAGCAAATCCTCCGGCGGATTATCAATCTGCACGGTCACCGGATAACTGGTCACACCGTTTTCGGTCGTACCTGCAACCGAAACCTTGGTCACCACGCCTTCGATGGTACCGGCATTCTCCAGTGAGTCACAGGTAATATTGACCGTCTGCCCTACCGCCACCTGATTGATGTCCAGCTCGTCAAGCGAAATATCGAAGGTCAAATAGGACAGGTCATAAATAACCGCCAGCGTTGTCTGTCCGTTGGTCGCGTCAAGTGTGTCGCCCACCTTGGTGTTTTTGGTGATCACAGTGCCGTCGATAGGCGCGGTGATGGTATAATCGTCCAGCTTATCGACCGTATTCTGATAGGAAAGTTGCTGCTGAGCCAGCGACAGCTTGCTGTTTTCTACCTGATTTTCCACCGAAGTAGAGGACAGCGTCGCCACGGTCTGCCCTGCCGATACAGACGAACCCTCGCGGATAGACAGGCTCGCTACTTTTCCGGCAGCATTCGCCGTGATGGTAAATTCAGACAGATAGGTAAAGTTTGCGCCCTGATTGCAGGCCACCCCATTTATCGTTGCGCTTGCCGCCGAGGAGGTGGACAGACCGCCAGGATTGCTCACTCGAATGGTCACATAACGGACGATTTGATACCCATCCAGCACAGTATCTGCTGCGTCGATCGCTGTAACGGTGCCGGTCAAAGTTTCAAACGAGCCGTCCATTGTGACCGTCGCCGTCGCTCCCACGCTGAACGCAGCCGCATCCGAGGCGTTAAAGGGCACGGTCAATTCCATGGACGAAGAATCGCGCACATCCGCAATTGTCGCCCCTGCCTGCACCTGATCACCCGTCTCGACGTACAGCTTGGTCACCACGCCGGCTTTATCCGACTTGATATTGAGGTCATCCAGACTCTCAACCGTCTGATTATAGCTGTTCTGGCTCTGCTGTAAGGACAGCTGTGCCTGTTCAATCGAATTCTGCGCATCGGTGCTGTCAATTTCATACAGGGTATCGCCCTTTTTCACCTCGTCGCCTTCCTCAAATGTGCAGGAGATCACCTCTCCCTGCACCGAGCTGGTGACGTCATACTGATTGGCCGGTTCAATGGTGCCGGTTGCAGACAGCGTCAGCTGGATGTCCTGCCTTGTGGCTTCGCTCTCGGTAAAAGTTTGCGTCACCTCTCCCTTTCCGGACAGCAAAAAGTGCCGCACGCCGAACACGACAGCAAGCACGACCAGCAACGTGATCGGGATAACTATCTTCTTTTTCAGCTTCCGGCGTTTTTTCTTTTTACTGTGCACACCGGGCGGTGCGCTTTCCGCGGCATGCTCCACTTTGTTCTCATTGCCCGCAGCGAACGTCTTTCTACCCTTTTGACGCGTTTTATCGCGCAATTTATCAAACGGCAGTTTCAATCTTTGCTCCCTCCTGCTCAGGTTTTATTGCCGCGTATCATCATAAGCGCGACAGTTTGAAGAAAGATTGAAGAAATTGAGACTTAACAATTTATCCACCACTCCTACACAAAAACTCCACATATATCGCGCACAATAAAAGGCACCCCTGAAAGAAAGGAGATTCTTCATGCGCGTTCTTTTGATTGGGGCAACCGAAAATGAAAAGATTCCGCAAGCGCTCCGACACGACCACATTTTATTCGACCATATCCCATTGCCCGGCACGGAGCCGCTTCTCTGTCCGGAGGGACTGTACGACGTCGCAGTCCTGCTGACCGACAGTGTGGGTAAAGCTGCAGCGCAGCAATTGACCGCGCTCCTTCCTTCACTGCGGGAGGACGGTATGTCCGTGCCGCTGCTGATTGTGGCGGCACATTTGTCCGCGCGCGACCGCATTCTGGTGCTGGACGCCGGCGCGGACGATGTGCTGACCCAACCATTCCTGATCGGCGAGCTGCTGGCACGCGTCCGTGCGCTCAGTCGAAGAAGTCCGGTATTGCAGCCCCGCTTGCTTCAGGCAGGCGATTTGTCGCTTGACCGCGGGCACTGCATGCTGCAAGGCCCGAAGGGCGAGGTGCGCTTGTCCTGCAAGGAAATGCAGCTCATCGAACTGTTTCTGCTGCACACCGGACAGGTGCTGCCGCGCGAAACTCTGCGACAAAAGGTGTGGGGCATCGACAGCGAATCCGCTTACAATGCCATTGAAGTCTACTTATCTCTGGTTCGGCGCAAGCTGCGCGCCATTGGCTCGAATGCACAAATCCATGCCGAGCGCGGCGTGGGCTACTACATCGAAGCATAATAAAACGTCCCCGCAGCCACATGCATCTGCATGGGCCGCAGGGACGTTTTTCTGCGTTACCAGCCGCGGTACTTGCCGCGCTCAATCGGGCCGAACAGGACATCTGTCCAGCGCCGGAACCAATCCCATAGTCCAATCGTTTTTTCGTTGTCCTGATTCATACCACGATCCTCCTTTGTGTTTCTGATTTTATTTTATCCGGTTTTGCACTGCCTGTCCTTCACAAAACTGTGAAATTTTTCTTAAGAATTTATGAAGGGGCTGTCCCTGCACAGGACAGCCCCTTTATGTTACTCCTCATCCTCCGGCACATCTGCGCCGTCCGTTAATCCAAGCACCGACTGACTTTCCGCCTCACTCAACTCGGTTACGCCCTTGAGCTTACGGCGAATCGCCCGTGTGCGCGTACCAACCAGCTTGTCTAATTCGCGGCTGGCCTGATCCAGTCGAGTTTGCGTCTGCGTCAAGCAGGCCTCGAACTTATCAAATTCGGTCTTGACTGCGCCCAGCACGCTCCACACCTCGCCCGAACGCTTCTGGATTGCAATCGTGCGAAACGACATCTGCAAGCTGTTAAGCAGTGCCGCCATCGTGCTGGGTCCGGCGATATTAACATGATAATCACGCTGCAGCACCTCTACCATGCCGCGGCTGACCGCCTCGGCATACAGCCCCTCAAACGGCAGAAACAGGATGCCGAAATCCGTCGTATACGGCGGCTCCAGATATTTGTCGTGGATATCCTTGGCCTCCGACTTGAGCGTGGCGATCAGCGCTTTTGCGCAGGCATCGATCTGCTCGCGTGAACCTTCCTCATAGGCATCACGCAGGGCACCATAGGTATCACCCGGAAATTTGGAATCAATCGGCAGCCAGACATGGCCACCGTCCTCGACCGGCAATTTAACCGCATACTCCACCACATTCCGGCTGTTCGGCCGCGTGGCAACGTTGACGGCATACTGCTCAGGTGCAAGAATATCCTCCAAAATCGCGCCGAGTTGGATTTCACCCACAATACCGCGCGTTTTGACGTTGGTCAGCACTTTTTTCAAATCGCCCACGCCCTGCGCGAGCGTCTGCATTTCGCCTAGTCCCTTATAAACCTGCTCCAGCCGCTCATTGACCAGCCGGAAAGACTCATTCATCCGCTCGGACAGCGTTTTTTGCAGTTTCTCATCCACAATCTGCCGCATATCATCCAGTTTTTTATTGTTATCCGCCTGCATGGCGCGCAGGTTCTGATCCACCGTGACGCGGATATTCTCCAAGTTCTGGGTGGTTTCCGCGGTAAAGCCGTGCAGCCGCCGCTCAAACTGGCCAAGCTGATCGGTCACCGCGCCCATTTTCCCTGCAAGGCTTTGGTCCATAGCAGAAAGCTGACTCATCTGTGCCTCGCGCCCCTCGCGCAGGTTCTGATTGACCAGCGTGCCCAGCGCCGTGATGGAACTGTTCGCATCGCTGCCCCCGGACGGCTGCGGCCGCCAAGTCAGCAGCACGATAACAAGCACCAGCAGCACAACGACCAGCGCCAGCGTGATAACGGGTATGTATTGCATAAAAAGTAAATCCTTTCGGTTCAGAGTACATGTAATTCCTTGGCGATGCGCTGCATCTCCTCATCCGTCGCGGCAATGACATCCGCGCAAGCCTTAAGGTCATCTGAGATATGCGCCGGCACCTTGACATCGGACTTGTAACGCAGCTGATGCTCCAGACTGGCCCAGAAATCCATCGCAATTGTGCGCAGCTGTAGCTCAATATGCACGGGCTGCGTGCGGTCGGACAGGAAAATCGGCACTTCCAGAATCAAATGCAGACTGCGGTAGCCGTTGGGTTTGGGATTTTCGATATAATCCTTGCGATCAATCAGCGTCAAATCATCCTGCCGCATCAGCATGTCAGCCACGGTGTAGATATCCTCAATAAACGGGCAGATCACGCGGATGCCGCCGATATCGTTGAGATTTTCCATCATGGACTGCAACGAGATGGGATACCCACGCCGTTTGAGCTTGCCGATGATGCTGCGCGGTGTTTTGATACGGCTTTTGATCGAGTCGATTGGATTGGGCTTGCCCGAAATGCGCGATTCATCACTTAAAATATCCAGCTTGGTTTTAATCTCACGAATGCCTGCCTCGTAGAGCATCATCATCTGCTGCAGCTGCATCGCAGATTCAAGCAACTGTTCCTCGTCATGCTGTGACAATTTATCCATTGCAAAAAAATCTGCAAGTTCCATCCTATTCCCTCCACTTGCAACGACATATTTTTTATATTATACCACAGTTCCGCTGCGCACACAATCCGCGGCGTCTGCCGTACCGCCTCGTCTGATTTGCCAAAACGCAGTATGCCTCGAGTTTAGCTCTATTTAAAGTTGCATTGGTATAGTATAATAAAATAAACCAAGCGGCTGTAGCACGTTCTGATAAGGAGAAGAACATATGAGATTATTACTGGCCGAGGATGAAAAAGCTCTGTCCAAAGCGCTGGTCACCATTTTGGAGCGGAACAATTATTCAGTAGACGCCGTAAACGACGGACAGGCCGCGCTCGATTATCTGGAAGCGGACAATTACGACGGCGTCATTCTGGACATCATGATGCCCAAGATCGACGGCATCACCGTGCTCAAAACCATCCGCAGCCAAGGCAATCGAATTCCGATATTGATGCTGACCGCGAAAGCCGAGGTAGACGATAAGGTGCTTGGGCTGGACGCCGGGGCAAATGATTACCTGACCAAGCCCTTTCACACACAGGAACTGCTGGCACGCATCCGGGCAATGACCCGCACCCAGACTACTCAGACCGATTCGCGCCTGCAGATGGGAAACGTAACGCTGGACTGTGCCACCTTTGAACTGTCCACCCCGACGGGCAGTTTCCGGCTGGCCAACAAGGAATTTCAGGTGTTCGAGCTACTCATGCGCAATCCACACAACCTGATTACGTCCGAACGCCTGCTGGAAAAAATCTGGGGCTATGACAGCGAAGCGGAAATCAATGTGGTTTGGGTCTATATCTCCTATTTACGCAAAAAGTTATCCGCACTGCAAGCCAACATTCAAATCAAGGCCACCCGAAACGCGGGCTATTCACTGGAGGAACTTCCATGATCCGAAAACTGCGTATCAAGCTGATTATTGCCTCCATGGTTTCACTGCTGGCGGTGCTGCTGGTCATCATGAGCGCCGTTAATATTGTTTACTACTCTCAGGTCATCCGGGATGCGGACAGCACACTCTCGCTGCTGGCCGCCAACAATGGATTTTTTCCAAAATCCAATCATAATGCGCCTCCGGATGAGCCTTTCCCCAAAAAGGAACCGCCTCTATCGCCCGAACTTCCCTATGAAACGCGCTATTTCTTTGTCAAGCTCTCGCAGGACGGCAGCGTGCGCTCAGTCAACACCGGAAAAATTGCTGCGGTAGACACCTCGGACGCCATTTCCTATGCGCAAACCGTCTGGGCACAAGGCAAAACACAGGGGTTTGCCGACCAATATCGCTTTCTGGTAGACACTTCCTCATCAGAACCACTCATCCTGTTCCTTGATTGCAGCCGCGGACTGGACAACTTTAAAACGCTGCTTTTCAGCTGCATCGGGGTGTCATTGGTCGGCTCGCTGCTGGTTTTGCTGCTGCTGATTTTTTTGTCCGGGCGCATCGTGCGGCCATTTCTGGAAAACTACGAAAAACAGAAACAGTTTATCACCGATGCCGGACACGAGCTGAAAACGCCGCTGACCATCCTCAATGCCGACGCAGAGATTCTTGCCATGGACTATGGGGAAAACGAATGGGTAAGCGATATTCAAGCGCAGACCAAACGACTGGCCGACCTGACAAACGATCTCATTCTGCTCTCCCGCATGGAGGAGGAGCAAACCCAGCTGCAAATGCTTGAGCTGCCGCTGTCCGACATTGCGGAAGAAACCATCGCACCGTTTCAGGCCGTGGCACGGACACAGGATAAGACGCTGGAGCTGCACATTCAACCGATGCTCTCGATGTGCGGGGACGAGAAATCTCTTCGAAAGCTGTTCTCCATTCTGCTGGATAACGCGGTCAAATATTCAGCCCCGCAAAGCACCATTTCCTGCACACTGGAAAGGCAAAAGAACCTCATTCGTCTATCGGTCTGGAATGCAGTTGAGCGCATCACCAAAGCCCAGACCGAGCACCTGTTCGACCGATTTTATCGCACTGACCAGTCTCGTAACTCGCAGACCGGCGGATATGGTCTCGGCCTTTCCATCGCGCTGGCCATCGTCACCGCGCACAAGGGCAAAATCACCGCTTCTACCACAGATGAAACCTCTCTGCTCATCACCGTTACTTTTCCCGCATAACGAACCATATAACACCCGCCCCCTGAGGCGGGTGTTTCTATTTGCACCAGTTCGTAATTTTAAGTTCGGTTAAGGTTTCGGTTAAAGTTTGGTTAAGGCAGCGGCGGTATACTCAGATACGAACAATAAACAGGCAACCTGCGGCGGTGCGCTGCAAGTCTGCAACAGGGAGGACACATTCATGGCGTATCAGACAACCTTTGAACGATACGAAATCAAATACCTGTTAAACGCACAGCAAAAAGAACAACTGCTGCGCGCCATGCGGGGGCAGATGCAGCTGGATCAATTCGGCCGCAGCACCATCCGCAACATTTACTATGATACCGACACCTTCCGGCTGATTCGCCGGTCGCTGGAGAAGCCCGCCTATAAAGAAAAGCTGCGCATCCGCAGTTACCGGCAGGTGCAGCCGGACGAACCGGTATTCGTAGAGCTGAAAAAGAAGTTTCAGTCGGTGGTCTATAAGCGACGTCTGGTGCTGCCGGAGGAACAGGCCATGACCAGCTTCCGCACCGGCGATGCACTGCCCGTGCAGTCGCAGATTGCCGATGAAATCGAGTATTTCCGGGCATATTACCGCACACTGCGTCCCACAGTCTTTCTCTCGTATGAGCGCGAAGCTTTCTATGCGCTGGACGGCAGCGACTTCCGCATCACCTTTGACGAGAATATCCGATACCGTTGCCAAGACTTTTCGCTCGGCAGTCCGGTTTACGGCACGCCTTTGCTTTCGAGCGGTCAGACACTCATGGAAATTAAAACCGCCGGTGGTATGCCGCTCTGGATCACACATGCACTAACCGAACACGGTATTTTCCCCACCTCGTTTTCCAAATACGGCGCAGCATACCAAAACATGCTGGACACTGACCTTTCCGGAGGACTGCTTTATGCTTAACAACCTGTTTCGCGGTCTATTTGACACAGAGATGACTGCCGTCATCCCAGTAACCGACTTTTTACTCTGCGTAGCAAGCGCGCTAATCGTCGGGCTGCTGCTCGCGGCCTGCTACATGTACCGTACGCGCTACACCCGCAGCTTTGTTGCCACCCTGGCGCTGCTGCCCGCCATCGTATGCGTAGTCATTATGATGGTCAACGGCAACGTCGGCGCAGGTGTCGCCGTAGCCGGTGCGTTCAGTCTGGTCCGCTTCCGCTCGGTGCCCGGCACCGCCAAAGAGATAGGCGCTATCTTTCTGGCCATGGGCACTGGCTTAATCATCGGCATGGGCTACATCGCATATGCCTTCCTGTTTGCCATCGTGCTGGGCGCAGCTACCATGCTGTATAACCATATCGACTTTGGCGCAGGAAAACAGGCCGCGCTGTACCGAACCCTTCATATCACCATCCCGGAAGATTTGGATTACACCGGCGTCTTTGACGAACTGCTGCGGGAATATACCTCGACTTGTGAGCTGACACAGGTGAAAACCACCAACATGGGCAGTCTGTTCCGACTGACCTACAACATCACACTGCGCAGCGCAAGCCTGGAGAAAGAGCTGATTGACAAGCTCCGCTGCCGCAACGGCAATCTTGAAATTACGGTTTCCAAACAGGAAACCATCACCGCCGAATTATAAGAAGGAGCACCTGTTTATGAAAAAACATTGCCTGCTGCCTCTGCTTCTGGCAGCCGTCACGCTGGTATCCGGCTGCCAAGCTGCTGAAGCGGCGAGCACGACCGGCCAGACCGCACCAGTCACGTTATCCGATATGTTCACCGACCGCGATCTGGAAGTCGGCTATGACGAGACTACTGCCGCCTCGATTACGCTCTCCGGCAGCACCGCCTCCTGCGACAGCGATGCGGTCACCATAGACGGCGGCACCATCACTATCACCGACGAGGGTACCTATATCCTGTCAGGCACGCTGGATGACGGAATGGTGATCGTCGATGCCGATGACACGGACAAAGTCCAGCTTGTGCTGAACGGCGCGAGCATCCACTGCGAGGACTGCGCCGCCCTCTATATCCGGCAGGCCGACAAGGTCTTTGTGACCACGGCGACCGACTCGCAGAACACGCTGTCGGGCGGCGATACCTTCACCCAACTCGACGACAATAACATCGACGGCGTCCTCTTCTCCAAGTCGGATTTGACACTCAACGGTCTCGGCACACTCACGGTGGACTCCCCCGCCGGACATGGCGTGGTCACCAAGGACAACCTTGCGGTCACCAGCGGCACCTATGTGGTCAACGCCACCGGTCAGGGCCTGTCCGGTAAGGACAGCGTGCGCATCGCGGACGGCACCTTCGCCCTGACGACCGGCAAAGACGCCATCCAGAGCGACAATACCGAAGACACCGACAAGGGCTTTGTCTATCTTGCCGGCGGCACCTTCACCATCACAGCGGAAGGCGACGGTTTGAGCGCAAGCAGCTGGATGCAAGTGGATGACGCAGCCTGCACCATCACCACCGGCGGCGGCAGCGTAAACGGCGAAACCCATGCAAGCGACACCGCGCCCGGCGGTATGGGCGGCGGCAAGGGCGGCCGCATGCCCCTGACGGACAGCGATACCGTCCCACCAGACGGCAGCACGCAGCCTCCGGAACGTCCGACAGGCGAAACACCTCCGGATGACATGGAGCCTCCGGCCGATATGCCGCAGGATGCGGCTCCGTCCGAAAACACCGCGGCTTCGAACACTGCCGCCACGGATGCTGCTCAAACGACGGACAGCGCCGCTTCTACTGAAGCAGGCACAACCGACACGGTCAGCACCAAGGGTCTCAAAGCCGGTACTGCGCTGACCATTCTGGGCGGCAGCTTCACACTGGACTGCGCCGACGATGCGTTCCACTCCAACGGCGACCTGACCGTCAGCGGCGGCACGGCCAGCATCCAGACCGGTGACGACGCATTCCACGCAGACAATGCGCTGGCTATCTCAGATGGCAAAATCGATATCTCCACCTGCTATGAAGGGCTGGAGGGCCTGACCGTCACAGTCAGCGGCGGAGAAATCAACGTCGTTGCCAGCGATGATGGGGTCAACGCCGCAGGCGGTATCGACCAGAGCGGCTTTGGCGGCAACGGGCAGGACCAGTTTGCCGCACAAAGCGGTGTATATATCACCATCTCCGGCGGTAATCTGACCATCAATGCGGGCGGCGACGGGCTGGACTCCAACGGTGACCTGACGGTCAGCGGCGGAACGGTCTACGTTTCCACCAAGGATGGCAGCGCGGATTCGGCGCTCGACTACAACGGCAATGCATCCATCACCGGCGGCACGGTGATAGGCGTCGGCTCGTCCGGTATGGCACAGAATTTCGGCGAAAATTCCACGCAGGGCGCAATTCTGCTGACCATAGATGCGCAAGCGGCGGGCAGCACGGTTTCGGTCATCGACAGCGCGGGCAATGTATTGGCCTCTTGGGAAGCGCCGCAGGCCTTCAGCTCGGTTGTCATCAGCTGCCCCGGACTGGAAGCGGATGGAACCTACACTGTCACAGTCGGCACCTCCTCCTCCGAAGTCACACTGGACGGTCTGCTGTACGGAAGCGGCGGCGGCATGGGCCGCGACGGTATGGGCGGCAATCGCGGCAGCCGCGGCGAAGCGGTACAGGATACCGCTGCTGCCTCAACCTGAATCACCGCAATACACCTATTACCATCCACCCCGAAGGGCCGGACGGCGCAAAGTCCGTCCAGCCCTTCCTTCTTTTGCACAAAAACGCGCTTCCATTTTTGACAGAAAATATATATGCCGCTTGTACTGGCTTTTTACAGGCGATTGCGGTATACTATGGATAATGTTTTGTTAAGGTTGTGCCGCATGCGTTGCGGCATGGCCGGAAAACCGTCTGCGGAAGGTGAACTGTTATGCCGTCTTTTGCCACCCATCATATTTTTGCCACAACCGTACAGCGTGTCACAGGAGATTCCGTGGCGCACATTGCGGATGCCTGCCCCGCGGCTTACCGCTGGGGCGCACAGGGGCCGGACCCGCTTTCCTTTTATCACGCGCCGTTTCCCGGTCCGGTACGCCGTCTGGCCCACCGCATCTGCACCGAACCGCCCGCACCGCTGTTTGAAGCGCTTTGCGCGGCTGCCGTACAGGAGCACAACACCGCAGCACTCGCCTATGTGTTCGGCTTTTGCACAAATTATGCGCTCAGCCGCGTCACGCATGCTTTCATTGAGGCACAGGCCGACCGCCTGGCGCTCTACATGCCCGGATACTCAACCGAAGCTCGTCGCAAGCTGGTCGAAAGCGATATCGACGGCATCATGATTGCAAGCTATATTGCTGCCGAGCCCGCAGGCTATGAAGCGTTCCGTTTGCTCGACCCGAATGCCGCAGAATGCACTGTGCTGGCCCGTGTGCTGGCGCACGCAGCACGCGATGCCTACGGCATGCGCATTTCCCCCGCCGCGGTGTACCGCTCGCTGCACGACATGCGCCGCGTCCTGCATCTGACCCACAGCGGCAGCCATATCCGCAGCCGCCTGCTGCACTTGGAACGCCTGATGGGAAAGACCGGTCTGGCTTCCGCACTTATCCGTCCGGAAGAGCCGCTGCCCTCCGACTGCGCCAATCAGGAGCACCGTGTCTGGACCGCAAATGACGAGGATCGCACGGATTCCTTCTTCGATTTGTTCGATGCTGCCGTGCCGCTGGCCGTTTCGCTGCAACGCGCCGTTCTGGACCGATATTATCAGCAAAAACCGCTCGATCCGCGCTTTTTCCCCACTGATTTCACCGGCAACGTTCCAAAAAAATAAAATATTTAAATCATCCGACAGGTTTCGTATGACTTCGCCCTCCTGTTTGCGTAAGCTATCCATTGTTACCAAACTGTAACTTTTGGATTGCGAAAGGAGGGAATATGGGGAGCACTTTTTCTCCATACTACCATCATGCGAAACCTGTTATCTTTTGTTTTCGGCTTGTTTTCCGGCCTGCTGTACGGGTTGGTCCGTGCTGTCCTGCTGCTGGACCGACTGATCTGCCTGCTGTATGATCTGCCGTTGTGGTCCGGTATTGGCCGTGTTGTTCGCTCAGTCGGACGACAACGCGCAGCTTGCGCGCTTGCCGTATTCGTACCGTTATTTTTCGTACCCGGTACGCTGCTCACGCAAAGCGGCACGATGATCTATGCCAACGATCGCCCGCTTGGTCTGGTGGAAAATTCGGACACGCTATCCGCGGCGGTAGCCGGGATCGAGCAAAGCGCCTCCACGCTGTCGGACGGTGCATATACCCTGCCGGTCTCGATTGAAACCTGTACCCTTCGCGCACCTGCATCCCAATTTCTAACCGAAGAAGAGTTGAAAAGCGACCTTATCGATGCCAGCGGTGAACTGGACACGCTGGCCGTCATCTCGGTCGACGGTGAGCGTGCCGGCGTATGCCGCTCCGCTGAGGATGCGCAGGCGTTGCTCGACCGAGTGAAAGCCCAATACACCACCGCAGCAGATGAAAACACGGATTTTCTGCAAACCGTGCGAGTGGATGAGGTGGTTGCGGAGACCGATCGAGTTTCCGACCTGTCCACACTGTATGAGCAGCTATCCCCACGGCTGGATGTAACCTCCACCCGTGCAGTGACCTATACCGAGTCCATCCCCTATGAAACCATCACCCGTGAAAACGACCAGCTGGACCAAACCTACTGCGCCACCATTCAGGAAGGAAGCGAAGGCGAAGCAGTGGTCACTGCCGAAATCCAGACCGTAGACGGACAAGAGCACGGACGCACCATTCTGGAACGCACGGTACTCAGCAACGCAACCGACGAGATTATTGAAGTCGGTACGCGCAATATCGGAATCGGCACCGGCGAATTTATGGTGCCCATCAGCAACTACACTTTCACTTCGGGCTTTAAATGGCGCTGGGGCAAGCTGCACAGCGGCGTGGATCTGGCGGCCGATGAAGGCACACCGGTGTATGCCGCGGACAACGGCAAGGTGATCGTAGCGGAGAATTCAGGAAACGGCTACGGCAACTATATCATTCTGGACCATCAAAATGGTTATAAAACCCTCTATGGGCACAACTCTCAGTTGATGGTTTCCGTCGGCGACATTGTTGCCAAAGGCGATAAGATCGCGCTTTCCGGCAATACGGGTAACTCCACCGGACCGCACCTGCATTTTGAAGTTCATGTCGGTGATGAAAAGGTCGATCCCCAGCAATATATCAGCATTGCCTGACATACAAAAAACGAGCCGTTTTGACGGCTCGTTTTTTTGTACCTCTTGCAAGTATCTCATGTGCGGATGCGTGCACCCATTTCCGCGCTGGCATGGCTCAGCACCGGCAGCAGCACCGCGCATACAATCACACCCGCAAGCCCCTGCACCGCATTGAACGGCACGCCTGCCAACACAGCGGTCGCCGCGGCCTCAACCGTACTGCCCATCAGCAGCTCCATGCCGGTTTCATAGACATAATAACCCGTAACCATAACGAGTTCCGCCGGAATGCCGCAGAGTGCTACGCGCACCGGCGTGGACATGTGTTCCCGCTTCACCATATGATGGTACAGCCAGCCGCCAACCAGTGCGGTCAATGCCTTGATGGCAAACGTTCCCGGCACCCATGCCATATAACCACCAAACAAATCGGCCATCATGGAACCAATACCAGCAGCCACAGCTCCTAATCCCGGTCCGAGCAAAATGCCGCAAATCAGCACCATGCCGTCGCCAAGATGAATATAGCCTTGCGTAGGAGTCGGAATTTTAATGATCATTGTGGCGACGGTGGTCAACGCCGCGAGTAATGCGGCTATAATGATGGTTTTGGTTTTACGATTCGTCATGTTATCAGCGCCTTCTTTCTGTTTTCTCTTTCGATGGTACTATTATAGTCCAACTGTGGCATTCAAGAAAGCGTCAGTTTTTATATTTTATATAATGCCAGATGCGCACATAAAAAAAACAGCCGTCCATAAGACGGCTGCTTTTTGCATATATAATTTTTCTTTAACGCTTGTTGGAACGCTTCCAGATATGCATTTTCTCCGCGTCTGCAATCAGCTGCTCACGGAAGTCCGGATGCGCTATCGAAATCAGCGCCTCGGCACGCTGCCAGGCAGCCTTGCCCTTGAGGCTAACCATACCATACTCGGTTACAATGTAGTGCGTAGCCGAACGCGGGTCGGTTACGATCGAGCCGTTTGCCAGCGTCGGGCGAATACGAGATGCCACCGTACCGTCCTTCTGCTTGAAGGTCGAGGACAGGCAGATAAAGCTCTTGCCGCCCTTGGACAGATATGCGCCCATGACAAAGTCCAGCTGACCGCCCGTACCGGAAATCTGCTTGGTGCCGGCAGACTCCGCATTAACCTGACCGTACAGGTCGATATCGACTGCATTGTTGATGGAAATAAAGTTGTTAATCCCCGCGATGACATGCACATCATTGGTATAATCAACCGGCATGGAAGCGCACTCCGGATTGTTGTCCAGGTAATCGTACAGCTTCTGGGTGCCGGCAGCAAATGCATACGCCTGACGGCCGCGGTCAATGTTCTTGTTCCGTCCGGTGATCTTGCCTGCCTTGGCAATATCAACAAACGCATCGACATACATTTCTGTGTGCACGCCCAGATCCTTCAAATCGGATTCCGCAATCATGGCACCGATGGTATTCGGCATACCGCCAATGCCCAGCTGCAGGCAAGCGCCGTTGGGAATCTCAGGCACAATCAGCTCCGCAACCTTTCTGTCCACCTCGGTTGCCGCAGCCGCACCCATCTCCGGCATGGGCGCATTATTTCCCTGGACAATCATATCCACCTCGGAAACATGGATGCAATCCTCCATGCCGCCCAAGCAGCGCGGCATATTCTCATTCACTTCTACGATGATCTTATCCGCCACATCGCACACGGCACGCAAATGCGATGCCTGCGGACCAAAGCTGAAAAAGCCGTGGCTATCCATCGGCGCAACCTGCAGCATGGCTACATCGACGTGACCGATGCTCTCTCGATAAAAGCGCGGCAGTTCGGAATAGCGCATCGACGAATAGAAGCCTGCGCCGGTAGCGATGAACTTGCGCTCAATACCGGACATGTGCCAGGAATTCCATGTCATATGTGCCGCAGGATCTTCAATCTTATAGATTTCCGGCACACGCATCAAAACACCGCCACGGAAATTGACGTCCGTCAGCTCCGGCAAACGCTTGGCCAGCGCCTGATCCAGCACGTCCGGGGTGCCGACACACCAGCCGTAATCCACCCAGTCACCCGACTTAACTACCTGAACGGCTTCTTCTGCTGTTGTCAGTTTACTTTGATAAAGTGCTGTGTAATCCATTTTGCCACAACCTCCATATTGTCTATTCTTTAACAATCTTTATTCATTATACTATAATCGCATATACAGGTCAAGCAAAGGTTTGTATTATGTCAAAACATTCTCATGATTATCCCAAAACTTTTCCTTGATTTTCTGAAATAAAGTGGTACAATGGTAAATGACTTTCACGGCACAGTACGATAAAGTGAATTTAGGAGGGTTTCTAATGAAAACCAAAAAGCTGCTGGCACTGATGCTCGCCGGCGCGATGAGTCTTTCCATGCTGGCCGGCTGCGGCGGCGGAAACAATGAAGATACGACCACAGACACCAATGGCGACGCAAATACGGAAACCACCAGCGATCTGGCATATGTACAGGACAAAGGTAAGATGGTAATCGGCTATACCGTATATGAGCCGATGAATTACACCGATGAAAACGGTGAGTTTACCGGCTTTGATACCGAATTTGCCAAGGCGGTCTGTGAAAAGCTGGGTGTCGAGCCTGAGTTTGTAGAGATCAACTGGGATACCAAGGTTGTCGAGCTGGACGCCAAGAGCATCGACTGCATCTGGAACGGCATGACCATCACGGATGATCTGAAGGAAAACATTGCGGTTTCCGATCCGTATGTCAAGAACATGCAGGTCATTGTTATCAAGGATAGCAACAAGGATAAGTTTACCGACACTGCTTCCCTGTCCGGCGCCAACCTGGTTGCCGAGGCCGGTTCTGCCGGTCAGTCGGCAATCGAAGCGGACGAGAATCTGTCGCAGGCCAATCTGACCACTGTCACCAAGCAGACCGACGCGCTGTTGGAAATCGAGTCCGGCGCCTCTGACGCAGCGGTGCTCGACTGGACTCTCGCCAAGAGCATGATCGGTGAAGGCACAGACTTTACCGACCTGATGATGATCGATGGCGTCGAGCTGTCGGTTGAGGAATACGGCATTGGCTTCCGCAAGGGCAGCGACCTTTGCACCGAAGTCAACAAGATTATGGCAGAGCTGGTCGAGGACGGTACGCTTCCCGCGCTGGCTGAGAAATACGGCCTGAGTCTTGCCGAGTAATCTATTACAATAAGAAAGATATGGCCGACGGGACAGCATTTTTATGCTGCCCCGCCTGCCTTTGTTTGGGGAAAGGATATTTTTTCATGTCTGCGTCTGTTATCTTTTCCAGCCTGACAAAAACCTTCGGCATCAACTGCCAGATCTTTTTTGTCACGCTGCTGTTTGCGCTGCCATTGGGGCTTATCATCTCCTTTGGCTCAATGAGCAAGTTTAAACCGCTGGCCTATCTGGTCAAACTATTTGTCTGGATCATCCGCGGTACGCCGCTGATGCTGCAGATCATTATCATTTTCTACGGTCCGGGCCTGCTATGGGACGGTACGTTGCTGCCCCGCATCACTGCCACCTGCGTGGCCTTCGTCATCAACTATGCCTGTTACTTCTCTGAAATCTACCGCGGCGGCATCCAGTCCATCCCGCGCGGTCAGTATGAAGCAGGACAGGTTCTTGGCATGACCAAAAGCCAGATTTTCTTCAAGGTGACGCTTTTACAGGTCATTAAGCGTGTCATTCCGCCCATGGGAAACGAATTTATGACACTTATCAAGGATACCGCGCTGGCCAACGTCATCGCCACCAAGGAAATCATCATGATGAGCAAGGAATATGCTACCAAGGGTCTGATTTGGCCGCTGTTTTCCACCGCTTTGTTCTTTCTGGTGTTCTGCGGCATACTTACGCTGCTGTTTAACTGGCTGGAAAAGAAAATGGATTATTTCCGCGTGTAAGGAGGTGCCGAAATGCCTATTCTGGAAGTACAAAACATCAACAAGAGCTTCGGCACCACCAAGGTGCTCGACGATATCAGCTTTTCGCTCGAACGCGGCAAGGCGCTGGCTATCATTGGCTCCAGCGGCTCGGGCAAAACCACCCTGCTGCGCTGCCTGAACTTTTTGGAGACGCCGAATGCAGGCCGCATCATTGTCAACGGAGAAACGCTGTTTGATGCTGCGGACCGTTCCTCCAAGAGCGATGAAGAGATCCGTAAGCGCCGCCTGCACTTCGGCATGGTATTCCAGTCGTTCAACCTGTTCCCGCAGTACACCGCACTGGAAAATGTCATGCTGGCCAGCCTACTGCTTGCCAAAGAGCGGCCGGACTACAAGCAGAACAAGCGTGCCATTCAGGAAGAGATTGAGCATCATGCGATCGAGTTGCTCAGTCAGATGAGTCTGGAGGGCCGCATGAACCATTATCCTCATCAGCTTTCCGGCGGTCAACAGCAGCGTGTAGCCATCGCGCGTGCGCTCGCGCTGCATCCTGACATCCTTTGCTTCGATGAGCCGACCTCCGCGCTCGACCCCGAGCTGACCGGCGAAGTGCTCAAGGTCATCCGTTCACTGGCAGATCAGCACACCACCATGATTATTGTCACACACGAGATGGCCTTTGCCCGCGATGTTGCCGACCACATTCTGTTCATGGATGGCGGCATAATCGTTGAGGAAGGCACTCCGACCGAGTTGTTTGAAAATACCCAAAATGAGCGTACCAAAGCATTTTTGAGCCGTTTTTCACAAAACAACTAAAGAGCGGCAGACATAGAAAAAACTTTTCAGCACTTTCCACCAACTTCCCATTTACAAACCCTTTTAAATACGATAAAATAATCCCGTATTGAAAAATGCGGGATTTTTTATTGTCTTTTTGTACAGGAACACTTGGTTATTTTTTGATGATTTTTTTGTTTGTTTGTGTTGAAGTTGTGGCATGGATTTGCTACAATAAAGGCACAGGACAATTCTGTCCTGCCAAAGATGTAAAAGCCCGCACGGCCTTTATAAAATTTTAGAATGGAGATGTATCAATTATGGCTATGGATGCTTTCAGCGCCTCCCTGATGCAGGACAAGAGAGAGATCATCATCGCCCCGACTATTTACAAGTTTGCCAACTTCGGTGACTTCGCTGCTGAGTTCAAACTTGGCGAGCGCGATGTTGTCCTGACCAACGAATTCATCTACAAGCCCTTCATGGAGGAGCTTGGCCTGAAGAGCAAGTTTGTTTTCCAGGAGAAGTTCGGCGCAGGTGAGCCTTCCGAGGCGATGATCGAAACCATGTACGAGGCCATTCCGTATGATTCCTATGACCGCGTCATCGCTGTCGGCGGCGGCGCCATCATGGACCTGTGCAAGCTGCTCGGCTGCAAGCGCCCGACCTCCGTACATGAGCTGTATTTCAAGCGCGAGCCCGTTGTACATGAGAAGGAAGTTATCGCTATCCCGACCACCTGCGGCACCGGCTCCGAGGTTACCAACATCTCGGTTGCTATCGTCAAGGACGAGAAGGACGGCAAGCTGACCGGCGGCGAGACCAAGCTCGGTCTGGTTTCCGACGACATCATCCCGAACAAGGTTTGCCTGGTTCCGGATCTGCTCAAGACCCTGCCCTACAAGCCGTTCGCTGCTTCCGCAATCGACGCTCTCATTCATGCGACCGAGTCTTTCCTGTCCCCGCATCGCAAGACCGTTACCTCTGAGATGTACTCGGTCAAGGCAATGGAAATGATCCTCGAGGGCTTCCGCCGCATTGCGCTGGAAGGCCCGGATGCCCGCATTGATTATCTGGGCGAGTTCGTTACCGCTTCCCTGTTTGCCGGCATCGCCTTCCTGAAGGCGGGCTGCGCAACCGTACACGGCATGTCCTTCCCGCTCGGCGGCACCTACCATGTCCCGCACGGCGAATCCAACTACGCTCTGTTTGGCAAGATTCTCGAGCTGTACAACGAGTATGAGCCGAACGGCGAGCTGGGCAAGTTCAAGGAAATCGTTGCGCGCTGCCTGGGCTGCACCAAGGATGACGCTCTGCGTACCCTGAATGTCACCCTCGAGAAGGTTCTGCCGCTCAAGCCGCTGCACGAGTACGGTTTCAAGGAAGAGGATATCAAGAGCTTCCCCGTATCGGTAGAAGCAAACCAGCAGCGTCTGATCACCAACTCCTACCGTCCGTGGAGCATCGAACTGAGCGAACGCGTATACCGCGAGTGCTTCTGATTTCTGTAAGCGTTTCGCCTGAACAGGGCGGGGACCCCCGCGTTCCCCGCCCTGTTTTTTCTTAGAAGGTATGCTTGCCGTCCGTCGGTAAGTTTCCCAAAAAGTTTGAAAAGAGAAAGGATACTTGATCGCTATGATGACCAAAGACCAGTACATTGAGTCCCTGCGAAAGCTGAAGCTCAATCTGTATATGTTCGGTGAAAAGGTGGAAAATCCGGTAGACAACCCGATCATCCGCCCTTCGCTCAACTCCTTTGCCGCTACCTATGAGCTGGCGGAGGATCCCCAGTACGAAGACCTGATGACCGCAACCAGCCACATTTCCGGCAAGAAGATCAACCGCTTCACCCACATGCATCAGTCGACCGACGACCTGATTAAAAAGGTTAAGATGCAGCGTCTGCTCGGCCAGAAAACCGCAGCCTGCTTCCAGCGCTGCGTTGGTATGGACGCTATGAACGCCGTATTCTCGTCCACCTACGAGATCGACGAGGCCTGCGGCACCAAGTATCACGAAAACTTCGTCAAGTTCCTCACCCGCGTACAGGACGAGGATCTCGCGGTTGACGGCGCAATGACCGATGTCAAGGGCGACCGTTCTCTGGCACCCTCCAAGCAGGCCGATCCCGACCTGTTCCTGCATGTTGTCGAGCGCACTGCGGACGGCGTATACGTCACCGGCGCAAAGGCACACCAGACCGGCTTTGTAAACAGCCATGAAGTGCTGGTTATGCCGACCATCTCCATGCGTGAAGGCGACGA
Source organism: Agathobaculum sp. LCP25S3_E8 (assembly GCF_052117165.1). Classification (NCBI taxonomy): domain Bacteria; kingdom Bacillati; phylum Bacillota; class Clostridia; order Eubacteriales; family Butyricicoccaceae; genus Agathobaculum; species Agathobaculum sp. LCP25S3_E8. The sequence goes on along the minus strand of NZ_JBQKJR010000018.1, from coordinate 26,427 downwards.
GGATTACGCGATTTCTTTCGCGATTCCGACCGATTCCGAAGGCATCACGCTGATCTACGGCCGTCAGTCCTGCGACACCCGCAAGACCGAGGAGTACAACGACATCGACGTGGGCAACAAGGTGTACGGCGGTCACGAAGTGCTGGTTATCTTCGACCATGTGTTCGTTCCGAACGACCGCATTTTCCTCAACGGCGAAGTCAAGTTTGCCGGCATGATCGTGGAGCGTTTCGCAGGCTATCACCGTCAGTCCTACGGCGGCTGCAAGGTCGGCGTGGGCGACGTTCTGATCGGCGCGACCGCTCTGGCAGGCGAAATGGCAGGCTCCGCCAAGGCGTCTCACGTCAAGGATAAGCTCATTGAAATGACCCACCTCAACGAAACCCTGTACTGCTGCGGCATCGCATGCTCTTCGCAGGGCACCAAGACCAAGGCGGGCAACTACCTCATCGACCTGCTGCTGGCTAACGTCTGCAAGCAGAACGTGACCCGCTTCCCGTATGAAATCGCACGTCTGGCACAGGATCTGGCCGGCGGCCTGATGGTCACTCAGCCTTCCGAGGCCGACTACCGCAACCCGGTTCTCAAGCCCTACATCGAGAAGTACCTTAAGGGCGTCGCTTCTGTTCCGACCGAGGACCGTATGCGCGTACTGCGTTTGATTGAAAATATGACGATGGGCACTGCTGCTGTCGGCTATCTGCCGGAGTCCATGCATGGCGCAGGTTCGCCCCAGGCTCAGCGCATCATGATTGCCCGTCAGTCCAATCTGGAAATGAAGAAGGAACTGGCGAAGAAGATTGCTCGTATCCAGTAATCTCTGAGCATCCCATAGGCACTCATGGAGCACCCGTGAGTGCCTATGTTTGCAATTTCATTCAGCCAAAGGAGGCTCAACGCACTATGCTGCGCTGCACTGTGAAATTCTGCGGCGGCTGCAATCCGCGCTATGACCGCGGAGAAGCCTATCAAACCGTGCGCACCTCCCTTGCGGACGTCGCTTCGTTTTCCTATCCGGAGGACGGCGTCCATTACGACGTACTGCTGATTATCCGCGGCTGCACCGGCTGCCCCTATCTGTATGAGGAAATTGACGCTGACCACCGCGTCATCATGGACTCTGCGGACGGCATCCCGGAGGCCATTGAGACAATTCGGCAATTCGCGTAGATTGAACGGCCGCATCAAGCGTCCGTTATTCAAAGGAGGATGATAGAACATGAAGAAAGTAAGCATTATCTCTGCAGAAGAAGCCGCACTCAAAGTTCAGGATGGCGACACCATCGCCACTGGCGGCTTTGTCAGCTGCGCCTGCCCGGAGACTCTGTCCAAGGCACTGGAAAAGCGTTTTCTTGAGACCGGCCACCCGAATAACCTGACCCTGTTCTTTGCAGCTGGTCAGGGCCACCGCGACGGTACGGGCGGCGACCACTACGGCCATGAAGGCATGGTCAAGCGCGTTATCGGCGGCCACTGGGACCGCGCGCCTCGTCTGGGTGAGCTGGCGCTCTCCAATAAAATCGAAGCCTATAACCTGCCGCAGGGCGTTATCTCGCACATGTACCGCGATATCGCCGCGCACAACATCGGCACGATTACCCACGTCGGCCTGAAGACCTTTGTTGACCCGCGCAACGGCGGCGGTAAGCTCAACGAAAAGACCAAGGAAGATCTGGTCACGATCGTCAACATTGAGGGGAAGGAACGCCTGCTGTATAAGGGCTTCCCGATCAACGTCGTATTCCTGCGCGCATCCTACTGCGATGAATACGGCAACTGCACCGTACATAGAGAAATCGGTCCGCTGGACGTTACCGCAATGGCACAGGCGTGCAAAAACTCGGGCGGCAAGGTCATTGTACAGGTCGAGAAGATTGTACAGGGCGGCTCGCTCGATCCGAAGCTGGTTGCCATCCCGGGCATCTATGTTGACTCGGTTGTCATCGGCTCAGAAGAAGAGAACATGCAGTGCCTCGGCATGCCGTATGACGGCGCGCTGACCGGCGAATTCCGTATCCCGGTAGATGCTATTCCGCCCATCCCGATGGACGCCAAGAAGATCATCGCCCGCCGCGCAGCGATGGAGCTGCCGCAGGACGCGATTGTCAACCTTGGCACCGGCGCACCGGAGAAAATCGCTAACGTTGCGGCGGAAGAGGGTATCTCGGACAAAATGACCCTGACCGTCGAGGCCGGATCGATTGCAGGCGTGCCCTACGGCGGCACCCAGTTCGGCGCAGCGGCAAACGCGATGTGCATCATCCCGCACAACGTACAGTTTGACTTCTATCAGGGCGGCGGTTTGGACGTTGCCTTCCTCGGTCTGGCTGAAACTGCACCCAACGGCGACCTGAACGTTTCCAAGTTCGGTACCCGTCTGGCCGGCGCGGGCGGATTCATCGATATCACCCAGAACGCCAAAAAGGTTGTCTACTGCGGTACCTTCACCGCCAAGGGCCTCAAGACTGCCTGCGAGGACGGCAAACTTGTCATTACGCAGGAAGGCGCCAAGAAGAAGTTTGTCAATCAGGTAGAGCACATCACCTTCTCCGGCGACTACGCCAACGAAGTACACCAGCCGGTTCTGTACATCACCGAGCGCGCCGTGTTCGAGCTGCGTCCGGAAGGCGTCACGCTCATCGAGATCGCACCGGGCATCGACCTGCAAACCCAGATCCTTGACCAGATGGAATTTGAGCCCAAGATCGCTTACCAGCCGGACGGCTCGATCAAGCTGATGGACGCCCGCATCTTCCGCGAAGAGCTGATGGGTCTGGCGAACGATTAAATTTCGTTTTTTTCTGTGTGTGTGTTGTACAGATGTTGGGTATATTGTTAATCGTTTAACAAACTTTCGTAAAACCCCTTGCAATTCTCCGCACATTTGATAAAATATTAACGAACTCGCAAGAGACATTAAACTGCACCGGTGTATCCGGTGCCAGAGAAGAAAAGGAGTAACAGCCAAATGAACGTTTACATCTGTTCCGCTGCCCGTACCGCTATCGGCACTTATGGCGGCACCCTTCGCGACGTACCTGCCGCTCAGCTCGGTATCGCTGCTGCCAACGCTGCCATTGAACGTGCCGGTGTTGACAAAGCTGCTATCGACGAATGCCTGTTTGGTCAGGTATTGCAGGGCGGCGTTGGCCAGAACGTAGCCCGTCAGGTATCTCTCGGCGTCGGTATGCCGCTTGAGACCCCTGCCATGACCCTCAACAAGGTTTGCGCATCCTCCATGCGCGCCATCTCGCTGGGCTCCCAGATCATTCGCTCCGGCGAGGATCAGATGATGCTGGTCGGCGGCTGCGAGTCCATGTCCGGCGCACCGTATATTTCCCGCAACATGCGCTGGGGCGCTCGCATGAACGACGTGAAGTTTGTTGACATGATGGTTTATGACGGTGTATTCGACGTATTCAACCAGTACCACATGGGCGTCACCGCGGAAAACGTTGCCGAGAAGTACGGCATCACCCGTGAGATGCAGGACCAGATCGGCTATGAGTCCCAGATGAAAGCTGCCAAGGCCATTTCCTCCGGCCGCTTCAAGGACGAAATCGTTCCGATCGAGGTCAAGAAGAAGAAGGAAACTGTTATCTTTGATACCGACGAGCACTGCCGTCCCCAGACTACCATCGAGGGTCTGGCAAAGCTGCGCCCGGCCTTCAAGAAGGATGGCACGGTTACCGCAGGCAACGCTTCCGGCATCAACGATGCAGGCGCAGCCATGATCATTGCGTCTGAGGATTTCGTTAAGGCACACGGCCTCAAGCCGCTGGCGAAGATTCGTGCGTTCGGCTCGGTCGGCTGCGACCCGTCTATCATGGGCATCGGCCCGATCGAATCCACCCGTCAGGCTCTCAAGCGTGCCGGCCTGACTGTTGCTGACCTCGACCTCATCGAGTCCAACGAGGCGTTTGCTGCTCAGGCTGCTGCGGTTAACCGCGAACTGGGCTTTGATATGGATAAGGTAAACGTCAACGGCGGCGCTATCGCGCTCGGCCACCCGATCGGTGCAGCAGGCTGCCGTATCACCACCACCCTGCTTCATGAAATGATCAAGCGCGACCTGACCATCGGCCTTGCCACTATGTGCATCGGCGGCGGCATGGGCGAAGCCCTGATCGTGGAGCGCGACGAGCTCTGCAAGTAAAAACCGGCAGACATCTTTTCGCGTCCTCTCCGCATTGATTCCTGTAATTTGAATGGGTATCCGTCAGCTATTTTGCTCTGACGGATACCGGTTCGTTAGAATGTTTGAAAGGAAGTCTTTAGCAATGACTGATGTAGTAGTTGAGAAAAAGGGCCATGTAGCGATCGTTAAGATCGAGCACATGAAGGCTATGAACGCACTTTCCACTGACATGTATGCTCAGTTGGAAGAAGCGTTTGACGAAGTCGGTAAGATGGACGACGTATACTGCGTTATCCTGACCGGCTCCTCGACGGTCAACAAGAAGGGTAAGACGGTCAACTCCTTTGTTGCCGGCGCTGACATTGCGCAGATGTCCACCATGACGGTTGCGGAAGGCAAGTTCTTCGGCAACGACTCCAACCGTGTCTGCTGGAAGATTGAAAACTTCAAGCGCCCGGTTATCGCAGCAATCAACGGCTTCTGCCTCGGCGGTGGCTGTGAGCTGGCCATGAGCTGTGACATCCGTCTGGCATCCGACAATGCGATGTTCGGTCAGCCGGAAGTCGGTCTGGGCATCACCCCGGGCTGCGGCGGCACCCAGCGTCTGGCCCGCATCGTTGGTCTGGGCAAAGCCAAGGAAATGATCTACACGGCCCGCGGCAACTACACCGCACAGCAGGCGCTTGAAATGGGTCTGGTCAACTACGTATATCCGCTGGAAAACCTGATGGACGAAGCCATGAAGCTTGCAGAAGAAATTGCAGCGCAGGCTCCGATCGCGGTTGCTCTGTGCAAGGAAGCTATCAATGTCGGCATGCAGACCGACCTGAATTCCGCCCTGAAGTTTGAGGGCAACGTATTCGGTCAGTGCTTTGCTACCGAGGATCAGAAGTACGGCATGGCTTACTTCCTTGACAAGAACAAGGAGAAGCCTGCTAAGGAATTCAAGAATAAGTAAGCTGTTTTTTGTGGATTGTTAAGAGTGAGAGAGAGGTTATATTATCATGAAAGTTTGTGTATTCGGCGCTGGCAACATGGGTGCACGCATCGCAGAAGTATTTTTGACCAACGGCCATGACGTAACCATGATCGATATCAAGCAGGAGTTCCTCGATCGCGGTGTTAAGACCATCACCAACGATCTGTCCTTCATGGTGAAGAAGGAAAAGATCACCGAGGAGCACAAGAATGAGCTGCTGGCCGGTCTGAAGACCTCCATCGATCGCAAGTCTGCTGCAGATGCAGACTTCGTGATGGAAGTTATCCTCGAGCGCATGGATCTGAAGAAGGAACTGCTCAAGGAACTGGACGATATCTGCCCGGCACACACGATCTTTGCAACCAATACCTCTGCCCTGTCCCCCACCGAGCTGGCTGCCTCCGTCAAGCGTTCGGATAAGGTCATCGGCTGCCACTTCTTCAACCCGGCTCAGATCATGAAGCTGGTTGAGGTAACCCGTGCGATCCAGACCTCGAATGAAACCTTTAAGACTGCGTTTGATCTGATGGCTTCTCTGGGCAAGACCCCGGTTGCCGTGCACGAGGGTCCGGGCTTTGTGGTAAACCGTATCCTGATCCCGATGATGAATGAAGCTATGGGCATTGTTGCCGATGGTATCGCTTCCCCGGCGGACATTGATATCGCAATGCAGCTGGGCGCCGGCATGAAGTCCGGTCCGCTCCATACCGCTGATCTGGTTGGCCATGATGTCAACCTGGCAATTATGGAAACCCTGTACCGCGAAACCGGCGATCCGAAGTACCGTCCGCATCCGCTGATGCGTAAGATGGTTCGTGCAGGCTGGCTGGGCGTAAAAACCGGCAAGGGCTTCTTCGAGTACGACGAATACGGCAAGGAAATTGTGAAGTAACCTGTCCATACCAAAGGAGGCTACTGTGCAAAACGCACAGTAGCCTCCTTATTATTTTTGTTTTTTTGTTGCTTTAGCCACATTTGTCGTTTTTTTCTAACATTTGTTTGGCAAAATCAACAAATTTTGCGCCAATCTATGGCATTTCTCGAACAAATAGGATATAATATTAAATATGTGGGAAATAAAATCTTACCAAAGCGGCAGAAGCGGCAAATGCAGCCAAATCGGCACATAATGCAGCCGGTATGGCATAGCGCATTTGCTTCAATCCCAAGTGCCCACCATATATGCTGATGGTATATAAGCTGGTTTCCGAGGCCCCCAGCATAACTGCTGTAACCCGGCCAATATAGCTGTCCGGTCCATACCGTCCAATCAGCTCACTGCCCAGCGCAAGCCCCCCTCCTCCGCTGATCGGTTTGAGCAATGCCAGTGCTACGCAGTCTTTTGGAATACCAAACAAGCCAAACAATGGCGCCAACCAGCCCGCTGCCAAATCAATCGCACCAGAAGCCCGCAGCATATAAACTACGGTCAGCATCCCTACCAGCGTGGGTACAATACCCACCGCTGTCTGCAACCCTTTTTGTGCACCGCGCAAGAATACCGGGAACACATCCACATGTTTATACAATCCGTATAAGCCGATTGCTGCCAGCAGCAGCGGGATTAGTGTTGCCTGCACAACCTTTCTATGCGCTCCTTTCCATCATTTTTGACGTGAATTTCAAATTTTGGAAAATAATTTTGGAAATAACAGGTAATTCGACATCTTTTGTGTCTGCTTTATGTAATAATACAAATTGTAATCCAACCAAACATTTCCTTCTATTTCCCCTCGGGAAATAATGGCCGCATCAGCCTTCCACTGAGCAGTACCACCGCCACGGAAAAGATGGATGCGCCCCAAACCGGCAGCATAATATCAAACGGTGATGCAGCGCCGCACGCGGCACGAACCGCTGCAACGGTAGAAGGAATCAACTGGATGGATGCTGTGTTTAAGGTAATCAATGTCAAGACGGTATTCGGGGATCCGCGACGCCCTTCCAGCTCATACAATCGGTCTGCTGCACGCAGACCCAGCGGTGTGGCCGCATTGGATAGCCCCAGCAGATTTGCCGCGACATTGGCGCTGACCGTCTCCATGGCTTCACGGTCTGTCGCAGCTTTTCCAAACAGCGGACGCAGCAACGGCATGAGTATGCGGGATAACTTTTCCGCCAGTCCGGATGCCTGTACCAACTCCATGATGCCGCTCCAGAAGCACATCAGGCCGACGATACTGATAATGAGTGTGACCGCTTCTCCGGCTCCCGTGCCGACCGCTGTCGTCACTGCATCTAACCGTCCGGTGAATGCGCCACAAATCAGCGCCAAAACCAAAAATACAACCCAAATAGCGGATAGCATCCGCGCAATCCCCTTTCTGTCCAAGCTCCCCCCAAGGGGTTTTGGTGATACAAGATTCGACTGAAAAGAAATGAAGGAGTGTTTCACACATGAAGTCTACCGGTATTGTCCGAAAAGTGGATGAACTTGGCCGTATCGTACTGCCTATTGAATTGCGCCGTACGATGAACATAGACGTCAAGGATGCCCTGGAAATCTACGTAGACGGCGATCAGATTGTTCTGAAAAAATATGAGCCGTCCTGTATCTTCTGCGGCAACGCAAAGGATATCATCCATTACAAGGGCAAAAACATCTGCGCGTCCTGCGCACAAGAACTCAAGCTGCTCTAATATCAGCGCCTTACAGCCATCCCATCATTCAGGGATGGCTGTTTTTTGATGCCATCCGTTTTGCCCGTCCATCGGCAGCCTGCGCCCGATACTTCTCCCTCGTCGCCATGCCGCCGCGTATATGACGTTCCTCCTTATTGGTCTGTAAAACGGCCTGCACTTGCTCGTATAGCACCGCGTTGAGCTTTTTCAGCCGTGTGGTAATATCCTTATGTACCGTGGACTTGGATACGCCAAATTGCGCCGCAGTCTGCCGCACCGTCGCCCCTTCCTGAATCATATATTGTGCCAGCCGGATTGTGCGCTCCTCTGGTAAGCCTTTCACCATCGTCCCCCCTGACCTGTTGACGCTTTCGTTACTCCCAATCTATGCGTCATCCACGCCATATAGAACGCGGGCTTATGCTGTTTGTGGCCCCCTCCTATGAGAATACAGACTCTATCATATAAAACAATGCGCTGCTCTTACTTGAGCAGCGCATTGATGCCATTGGTATGATATTCCACCAGTCGGTTGAGGTTTGTACGCACTTCACGCGGCCGAACACAGTTTTTAAGGATCTGTACCGTACCATCTAGCAAGTTGCGGGCCATGATTTGCGCCAGCAGCATGCTGTTATCTTCATCCGCAAGCAACGGGGCGGTTTTGGCCGCCAGCATATCAATCATGCTTTTGCGGAGGGCCTCATACCGCGTGCCATGAGACTGCTCCATAATGAGCAGCAAACCGTACTTTTCCGCCAAAAGCAGCGATATGACCTCCTCGGTTAGCAGCACCTGATATTCACGTTGACCGGTACGCGGATCGAAGCGCTTATCCTTAAAGCGCAAAATCAGTTTTTTCAGTCCTTCTGCCGCACCGTCGGTCAGTTCATAAAACAATTCCTCTTTGTTCTTAAAATAATGATACAAGTTGCTCTTGCTGATGTTGACCTTATCCGCAATCATTTGCAGGGATGTGCGGTCGTATCCCCGCTGCAAGAACAAATGCTCCGCTTCCAGCAAAATTTTATGCCGGAGCTCATCCTTTAACACCTGCACAATAAAGACCACCTGTTCATTTCTTACTTTATTATAGCATTTCTGGATTTTTTGTCAACAATCGTTCGGTTTTCTTCCCGTTTATCGACGGACATTCAAAAGCGCAAAACAAAGGACGCCGGTATTGTCCGGCGTCCTTTGACGCATAGATTGATTTTTCTTATGCACCGAAAACCTTGAGCATGAAGCCCGCAGCCACCGCAGAACCAATAACGCCTGCAACATTCGGCCCCATGGCGTGCATCAGCAGGAAGTTGGCCGGATTAGCCTTCTGCCCTTCGACCTGCGAAACACGCGCTGCCATCGGCACCGCGGATACGCCCGCCGAACCGATCAGCGGATTGACCTTTCCGCCAGTCAGCTTGCACATGATCTTGCCAAAAATCAGGCCACCAATGGTGGAGAACATAAACGCAATCAGGCCGAGAATGATGATTTTGATGGTATCCCACGTCAGGAACGTGTTGGCAACAGCCTTGCATCCAACCGACAGGCCAAGGAAGATAGTCACGATGTTGCACAGCGCATTTTGCGCGGTGTCAGACAGGCGCTCGGTCACGCCGCACTCACGCAGCAGATTGCCCAACATCAGCATGCCGATCAGCGGCGCGGTATCCGGAATCAGCAGAATGACCACAGTCGCCACCGCGATCGGGAACACGATCTTCTCGGTCTTAGAAACCGGGCGGAGCTGTTCCATCTTGATCTCGCGCTCCTCCTTGGTGGTCAGCAGACGCATGAGCGGCGGCTGAATCATCGGAATGAGCGCCATATACGAATACGCTGCGATGGCGATTGCGGGCAGATAATCACGCGCCAAACGCGATGCCACCAGAATCGCAGTCGGGCCATCCGCGCCGCCGATGATACCGATAGCGGCAGCAACCGCACCCGGGAAGCCGAGCGCCAAGGCCAGCAGAAACGCAGCGAAAATACCGAGCTGTGCTGCTGCACCCAGCAGCAGCGAGGACGGACGCGCAATCAGCGGACCGAAGTCGGTCATTGCGCCAATGCCGAGGAAAATAATCGACGGATAAATCGCATGCTCAACGCCCTGATAGAACACCCACAGCATGCCTGGGCTAGAGGTCGCCGTCGGCGCATTGAGCAGGCCCGTAATCGGGAAGTTTGCCAGCAGCATACCGAATGCAATCGGAATCAGCAGCAGTGGCTCAAATTTCTTGCCAATACCCAAATAAAGCAGCACAAAGGAGATCAGGATCATAATCAGGCTACGCGGATCATCCGCCAAAGCGGCGAAACCCGAACCTGCAAGAATCTCCCCCAGCGCACCGATAAACGAAAATTGCATATTCTTGCGCCTCCCGTTACATCGTGCAAAGCGCCGCGCCGGTTTCCACCGTCGCGCCCTTCTGTACGCTGACCGAACCTACCGTGCCGTCATGCGGCGCGCAGATTTCGTTTTCCATTTTCATCGCTTCCAAGATGAACAGCACATCGCCCGCCTTCACAGCCTGTCCCGCTGTGCAGCGTACATCCAGAATTGTGCCGGGCATAGGCGCGGATACAACCTCACCGCCTGCCGGCGCGGCAGGCGCCGAAGCGGCGGCTGGAGCCGGAGCCGGAGTCGGAGCTGCGGCTGGAGCCGCAGGTGCAGCACCAGCTGTTTTGTCAACAGCTACCGCACTGACCGAACCTTTTTCCACTTCTACTTCATACTGTTTCCCGTTCAGCGTAACCATGTATTTCATCGTTTATTTCCCCCTTAAACCGCCTTGATGGATTTAAACACGAGCTGATCGAGCGGAATGCCCGTCTCATGGCTTACAATCGCCATGACGCAGGCTGCTTGCGTCTCGTCAATGCCTTCCAGCACAACCTGCGGCGCTGTCGGTGCAGACACCCGTGCCGGTGCAGACGGAGGCATGGATGCGGCCATAGCAGGAAGCGGATGGTGCTCCATACCAGATACCGCGCGGGAAATCACCAAAATAATTCCCCACAGCAATGCAAGCATTAGAAACACGATGACAAAACCGGATAACGCCACAACCAGCGCATCCAACTGACTCAGCGGATCTCGAACCATAATCAGCCAACCTCCTTAAACGAATAGCTTGCGGTGAAGGTTTTCTCACGACGGTCGAAGTACTGCTCGGCCTGCTGTGGAAACGCGATGAAAGAAAGCACATCTTCATCGCAACGTGCACGGCTGCCCAGATACGACTTGGCCACCTCAAACTCCGGCTCCAGCGTTTCTGCGTAGCGGCCGGTCATGGGCTGTTCATTGCCCAACACCTTTTGTGCCAGCTCCGGATTGATTTTGCCGGGGGCTTTTCCGTATTCGCCTCGAATATAGTTCTTTATTTCCTTGCCGATGGACTTATACCGCTCACCCAGCAAAACGTTCACCGTTGCCTGTACGCCAACCATCTGGCTCAGCGGCGTTACCAGCGGCGGATAGCCCAAATCGGCGCGCACGCGAGGCGTTTCATCCAACACTGCATCCAGCTTGTCGATTGCATTCTGCGCCTTAAGTTGCGCCACCAGGTTGGACAGCATACCGCCCGGAATCTGATAAATCAGCGCATCGGTCTTGGTGGACAGGACATACGGATCAAACATGCCGTTTGCCGCAAACTTATCCTTAACCGGCAGGAAGAAATTATTGATACGGTTGAGTTCCTGCGCATTGACCCCGCAATTGTAACCCATTTGCGTGAGTGCGTAAACGATTGACTCGGTTGCCGGCTGGCTGGTACCGCCCGAAAAACAGGAGGTCGCACAATCAATGCCGGCTGCGCCCGCTTCGGCCGCTTTGAGATAGGTCATATAGCCCAATCCCGTTGTTGCATGTGTGTGCACATAAATCGGCAGTTTAATGTTTTGCCGCAGTGCTGTAACCAAGTCATAGCACTCCTGCGGCGACATGATGCCTGCCATATCCTTAATACACAGCGAATTGCAGCCCATCTGCTCGATCTGTTTGCCCAGTGAGACAAACATCTCCAGATTGTGAATCGGACTGAGCGTATAACAGATGCAGCCTTGCGCATGTCCGCCCGCCTTCAAGCACTCGTCCACTGCGGTTTCAATGTTGCGCATGTCGTTGAGCGCGTCGAAAATACGGATGATATCCATTCCGTTTTCCACGCTTTTTCGCACAAACCGGCGCACTGTATCATCCGAATAATGGTGATATCCTAACAAATTCTGCCCACGGAGCAGCATTTGTAGCTTCGTGTTTTTCATGTGCGACTTGATTTTTCGCAGACGCTCCCAGGGATCCTCGTTCAGATAACGCAGGCAGCTGTCGAAGGTCGCACCGCCCCAGCATTCGATCGAATGATAGCCGGCTTTATCCATTTCATCCAGCACAGCTTCAAAGTCATCAAACGGCATACGGGTTGCGATCAACGACTGCTGTGCATCACGAAGCACAGTTTCGGTGATATGCATTTGTTTCACAAATATACCCTCCTTATAGCCGAAAAACAGAGGATTCAGTCAAACTATACCTACTCCCCCATTTTACATAACTGTATCATAGCATGTTCTTATTCGACACGCAATGTTTTTCTTTTCACAAAGTTTTTAACGCCTTTTTTGTTTCTATTTTCTCTTGCCGCTCGATTGACATTTCATTTCAAATGCAGTAAGATAAATAAATAGTCTGCGCTGCGTGTCTGATTGCAGATACACTGAAACTCTGCCCATTCCCGCAACCCGGAATATATATTTATAGGCCTTGCAGCTCAGCCCGATAGAGCGACCGCCTCCTAACATCTAGCAGGTCCTCGCCCGCTGATGCCGCTAAACTTTATATTTTTTCATATGCCCCTGTAGCTCAGTTGTATAGAGCGACCGCCTCCTAACATCTGGCAGGTCCTCGCCCGCTGACGCCGCTAAACTTTATATTTTTTCATATGCCCCTGTAGCTCAGTTGTATAGAGCGACCGCCTCCTAAGAATATGTTAATCACGGGCCAAATGATTTTTTGAAATCTGAAGTCCGGTTCGAATGGAGTCGCGATTTCGGCGTTTTTCTAACGCCGGGGAAGAGGAACATTTTTAAGAAAATTGCTTTCAAGGGACAAAAATCCATTAGCAAAATGACCGTTTTTCTAATGGATTTTCCCTCTGAAATATAGATCGTCACCTTGGACGAAACGTGAAAAACCGCGTAAAATCAAGGAAACTTCATAGATGTCTCTGTAGCTCAGCAGGATAGAGCGTCCGCCTCCTAAGCGGAAGGCCGCTGGTTCGAATCCAGTCAGGGACGCCAGCGCACTATCGCGGAAGATTTTTCACGAAATCTTCCGCGTTTCTTCTAATAAAAAAGAGGCTTCGTTGATAAAGTGCTAAAGAAACAGGGCTTTTATCTAATGAACAAAAACGCCCTGAACTGGTGATTCCGCTAAAAATGGCGCATGTTTCCGTGTTCACCGGTGTATCTGGGTGTAAATCTGTGATAAATCGCCCCTATTGCTGCAGAAATCTGAAATACGATACCTGGAACTGCTATGACGGAAGAAAAGACTTGAGGGCTGATTTCTAAAGACGTTAGAAAATCGGGTGACGAGATTTTAGAATTCTAAAATCAACCACCAAAATTAGAGAAAGCAGCAAACCGGGATTTGGAGGATAGCATATATGAAATACAAAGGAACGCTTATTGTTGTTAAAGACTGCAACCGTGCTCTAAAGTTTTATCGTGATATGTTTGGGCTTCAACTTCTACAAGACAATGACGGAAATATGGAACTGACGGATCATTTGTATTTGCAGGAGTTGGGTTACTGGGAAGATTTTACGGAAAAACGCATAATTTCAAACAGCAATCAGTCCGAATTATATTTTGAAGAACCCGATATAGAAAAATTTGTGGCACGACTTGAGCTGCTCTACCCCGAAACCGAATATGTCAATCGTCTGATGACACACAGTTGGGGGCAAAAGGTAGTCAGATTTTATGACCCTGACGGAAATCTGATTGAAGTAGGAACACCCGTGTAACACATCTCGACTACTTTCAGTTTGTCGTTCTCCTGAATGACTTAATATCGATATCTTACATAGCCCTGTGGTGACTAATCCTCATCACAGGGCTTTTGTCGTCTCCGGACTTTCCCGGCGGCGGATCAAAACTATGGAGGATATCGTGATGAGAAAAAAAGTGAAACGCAAAACCATTCTGATCGACGGGATCAGATACTATGATGACAAGCCGGATACCTGCCGCAAGTGCTTCTTCTGGAAGAATCGCAAGGTCGGCTGTGTGCTTGGTACGCAGAACTGCTACTACCTGGCTGAGGCAGTAAAGACCGAGCAGGAAAAGAAATGTGAGGGCTGCTGTTACGCCAAAGGCCATCCCTGTGTCAGCGCTGTCTGCTACAAGGAATTGGACGCATGGCTCAGAGCAATCCGCGCTAACCGCGCAAAGGAAGAAGGTGCGGCAAATTCCATATCCAATCAAAAGGCAATGTTGGAGGAGTTCGCCGCACGGCAGGGCTTTACAAACATTGTCCATTTCACGGACGATGGCATTAGTGGTACTTGCTTTGACCGTCCCGGATTTTTGGCAATGATGAAAGAGGTTGAAGCCGGGAATGTGGAGTACCTGTGTATCAAGGACATGAGCCGCATGGGTCGTGACTATCTGAAAGTCGGTCAGATTATGGAAATCCTACGTCAGCGTGGCGTTCGCCTTATCGCCATCAATGACGGCGTAGACAGCGCCAGAGGGGACGATGATTTTACCCCTTTCCGCAACATTATGAAGAACATAAGCTGTTTGGGAAGGGTGTTCTGCTGAATCACTCTTTTTCGACAAAGCGATGCGGTTCAATCGCAAACCGTTTTTATAGAATGTTGTCAGGTATATGCCCGGACCGCAGCCGGGTCTTTTCTTTTTCCCATTATACCACACCTACGAAGCGGTAAAAGATTTTAATGTCCTGGTGACGCTGACCGTCTATAACGGAGCGTTCCCCGATCTCGATGTGGTCAATCAGTTCCTCAACGATTTCCCGGTCAAGCTCCTGCACATCCAGATAGCGGCGGACGATGCCTGCCCATTGCCGGATATTTTCAACCTCCTGCTGGGCTTTTCGTTCCTCTGCCAGAAGTGTGTCTAAGCGGTCAGTCTTTTGTATGCGCTCCTGTTCGCTTTTCTGAATCAGAATAGCAAAGGTATCGCTATTGATCGTGCCACTGACCTTATCCTCGTAGAGTTTGACGGTCATGTGTTCCAGTTCTCCAATACGCCGCCGCAGTCGGCTGATTTCCAGTTTGGAATCTTCCTGCTTTGCGGTGCTTCCATAAAGAATCTGCTGTTTCAGCTTGTCCAGCACCTCGTTTTCATCCTGTGCCACCGCTTGACTGTGCGCCCGGATTTCATTCAGTACCAGCGTTTTCAGAGAGATTTCATAAATCCGGTGCCAGGAACAGGCGCTGTGTCCGGTGGTGGCAAAGTGTGAGCAGATATAGGAAACATACCGCTTGGATGTCCCGTTTTTTCTGCGCTGGGTCTCGCGGGTGGCTACCAGGGGATGCCCGCAATCAGCACAGACCAGTTTGCCGGTGAACAGGGCAGGCAGAGGGTCGGCACGGTTTGCTACCTGCTGTTTGACTACCCGGTTCTTTTCCTGAACCGCCTCCCACAGTTTCCGGTCAATGATTGCTTCATGGGCATCCTCGTGGCAAATCCATTCCGTTTCCGGCTTCTGTATCATGGTTTTGTCCTTGTAGGAACGGGAGCCGGTGCGGTTCTGTGTGACTATGCCGAGATAAACGGTGTCATTCAGGATGTTTTTCACCGTGGCATAGGTCCAAAGTTTGGAGTATTTGCAGATGCCTTTTTTTCCGTAGTGCAGTTCCCAGTGCCAGCGGGGAGAAAGGATGTCTTTCTTGTTCAGCACCGCCGCAATCTTGCCGTAGGCCATGCCTGAATAGCGCATCCGGTAGATCTCCCGCACCACAGCGGCGGCTTCTTCATCCACCACCAGCCGGTGTTTGTCCTCATCACTCTTGCGGTATCCGTAAGGAGCATAGGCGGTCAGGTATTGGCCGCTTTTCTTTTTGGAGTACAGCACTGATTTGATTTTTCCCGACAAGTCTTTCAGATGGTAGTCGTTCATCAGACTGCGGAAGTGCAGCATATCGGTGTTGTCGCCCTCGCTGTCCAGACAGTCCAGCACAGACACGAACCGGCAGCCAAGGGACGGGAAAATCACATCCGTATAGCGGCCTACCTCTACAAAGTCACGCCCCAAACGGGACAGGTCTTTGACCAGGATCAGGTTAATCAGGCCGTGGCGGGCATCCTCCAGCATTTTCAAAAATCCGGGCCGCTGAAAATTTCCACCGCTGTACCCATCGTCCCGATAAGTCTTGACCTCCATCCAGCCATTCAGCATAACAAATCTGGAGAGGATTTCATACTGATTTTCAATGCTGGTGGATTCATCGCCGGGGATATAGTTCTTTGCCTTTGCGGAATTGGAAGCATCGTCCACACTCAGGCGGCAGTAGATGCCGACCTTATATTGCTTCTTCAAGTGGCAGCCTCCTTTCTTCCGGGATATTTTCGCTTGCGGCAATATCCCTTGCCAGCGCCGCGTCCACATTTCCAACATAGCGGTAGTAAACGCGGAGGTCACAAACCCGCTGGCCGCCCACTTTTTTGGTTTCTCCAACCTCAATGCGGTCTACCAGTTCAAAGAGAATGGATTCATCCAGCTCGGTAATCTCTGTGTACCGGCGGATAATAGCCAGCCAGCGGTTCGCATCCGTGCGGTTTTCCAGGTAGCTTTTGACCTTGCGTTCCAGTTCCGGGATTGCTTCGGACTTTTCTGCCCGTTCTGCTTCATATTTGTGCATCAGGGTTTGAAAAACGGTCTGCGGGATGGTTCCGGCGCATTTATCCTCATAGAGATTCTGCATCAGCCGTTCCAGCTCGGAAAGCCGCGCCGTGTATGTTTTCAGCTCCTGTTCACAGGAGGAAAGGCGGCTTTTGGCTTCCTTATCCTTTAAGCGGATAATCTGCTGGACCAGCTGTTCCGGGTCATATTCCGCAAAACGAGCCTTTTCCCGAATGTCCTCCAGCACCAGATGGGTCAGCACATTCTCATAGATGGTGTGGATAGTACAGGCACCTTTGCCGCTGCGGGAGTAGTTCCCACAGATAAAGGAGCTGTACCGCCCCGGCGTCCCGTCTTTATAGGTGAATCGCTCCACCTGATTTCTCATTTTGAAACCGCAGTCCGCACAGTACACAAGGCCGGTGAAGATGCTCCTGTAACCGTCAGCGGAAGAAGATTTCCGCACCTTCTTTTTATCAATGCTGACTACGGTATCCCACAGCTGCTGTGAGATAATCGGTTCATGGGTTCCTTCCACACGAATCCATTCTTCCTCCGGCTTATTGATGAGTTTACGGGATTTATACGACAGCGTTCCGGTCTTTCCCTGAACCATGTTGCCGATATAAACCTCGCTGCGGACAATGTTTTTCACCGTCTGGTCTGCCCATTTGTGGTTGACCCGGCGCGGATCGCTCTGACCTTTGCGCTGGTAGTACAGCACACCGGGGGATGGGATGCCTTCCTCGTTCAGCGTGACGGCGATGGCGTGAAACCCTGTTCCGGCTGCCCGCATCTCAAAGATACGGCGCACAATCGGGGCGGTGTCCTCGTCGATCACCAGATGGTGCTTATCCGCCGGGTCCCGCTTATAGCCGTAGGCGGGATAGGTTCCCATGAATTTCCCGTTTTCCGCACAGGCTTTTTTGACTGCTTTGACCTTCTTACTGGTGTCGCGGCTATAAAATTCGTTAAATAAGTTCAAAAAGCACATGACATCGGTGCTGCCATTGGTGCTTTCCGTGTCAATGCCGTTGTTCAGAGCGATAAACCGACAGCCCAGAGATGGGAATAAGTAATCCGTGTATTGCCCGAACTCAATGTAGTTACGGCCAAAACGGGACAGGTCCTTGACCAGAATCACATTGATCCGCTTGGCCTTGGCGTCCTCAATCAGCCGCTTGACCCCAGGACGGTCAAAATTCGTACCTGAATATCCATCGTCGATATAGGTATCAATTTCATTCCAGCCCCGCTGCCGCACATAGTTCTGAAGCAGCAGTTTCTGGTTCTCGATGCTGACGGATTCGCCGTCGCGTTCATCGTCGTTACTCAAACGGCAGTAGATGCCGACGTTGTATGTTTTTGTAGCCATCTTTATTTTCCCTCCCGATTATCCAGATTCCATACCTCGTGCGGCGTGATGGCTCCACAGGGAATATCCCTGTATGAACATCGTAGCGGAGAATCCATCGCCGCGCAAGTATGCGGCAAAGCCGGGAGGATGGTGTGACTATGTAGCCGTGTGTGCAGAGCAGCTGGCAGGTGCGGAAACCTCCGACATGGCGCGCCGGACAGCCAGCTGCTCCAAAGTCTTTCCCAGTTCCTTTTCACCCGAAAAAAAGCTGGTCACACGGTAAATGGTTTTCCCGATTTTCACCTCTTTGTAGGAGGTTATAGGGGTATTCCTCTGATCCATATTGACGCACCTCCAGTCAAAAAACCTGTTTCTTCATAAGATATGAGGAAACAGGTTGTCTCAATTCATATAAAGACAAGCAGCCGCACCGATAAAGTTGAGGGGATATGCGAACCTGCTAATCGGTACGGCTGCTGTATTGTAGTTTGGTTATTGCTCGCCACATTTGCCACGCACCCCTGACGATGGGGACATTCCGGTCTCCGCTGGCGCGGCTGTCATAACTCCGCAGCGTCGTTTTACTCGTGCGCCGCAGGGTTCCTCCCAAGTCTTTAGGAGGCCGTGAGGAAGTATCTTTAAGCCCCCATGCAGTCATCGCGCCGAATCTGCCACAATCCGTTTTATGAAATCGTAGATCGCTCCGAAGCAGTTCTTTCATCACCTCCCTGACTGCTCCATCTTCGCGGCGTTTCATATTCGCTCGTACATGGGTTATGTACCGGAAATGCCGTCTATTCAGTTGTCAAGCTGCATGAGAGAGATAGACCCTCTCACTTACTTCCCCGTTGGGAGAGTGGTTTTGGTCTATGCTTTTCCCATGTTTTCCAAAAAAATTTTTAATTTTTGGAGCAGCTTGACTTTGCGCTGATGCAGAGCTGTTTTGGAAATTCCAAGCTCCATGCTGACAATCCGTTCTGACTTGTCCTCGAAATACAGTTTGTGGAGAATAATCCTCTCATCCTCTGACAAACATTCCAATAATCCCTCCAGCCAAACGGACGAGACCGCCTGTTCCTCCACGGGTTGACCAGAAGTAGCAAACTGCTTGTCCTTTGCCAGCAGGCGCTCATAGGAATCCTCTCTGCTGGGCAGAAAAGTTGCGGTGTCTTTCTGGAACTTCTCCGTTTTCAGATCGTAGGAAAAGTATTCTTCTTTTCGCTCATAGTGCTGATACACACGGTAAACCTGTTCGCTTACCGGCACAGCCTGTCCATCTATGTAAAGATAATAATTCGCCCTTTCTTCACGATTTTTACTCATAGCCGTTACCTCCGAAAAAGTTTGAAAAGTAGATAGGTTTTCAAACTCTCGAAGGGCGGCGAACGGCAGCCGACAAAGCGGAATCGTTTCTGTCGAATCACCGAGCAAGATGGTTCAGCAGGTGGCGGTTTGTCGGACTTTTTGTGATACTCCCGTCGATTTCTGCTTCTAAATGAAGAAAATGCGGGTTTCTTATCGAAAAAAAGCGTACAAAAAGAGGGCACAAGTGAACTTGCTATCACTTGCGCCCTGATTGGACTGAATATTTTATTTTGGAGGTCTCCACCTGTTAGCGGTGGAGAAAGGTCAAAAGGGGTATCTACCCATAAGCGGCCTCCCTTGCACCGCTATGGGAATGGAACAAAGCAGTAGAAGTTATATGTCCCGAAAACCGCTTGCGGCATCTATTGTTACTGTTTCAATATACTCCAATGCTGCTTCGTGTCCTTTCTGAATTTGTGGTCAGTTATCTTCTCGCGCCATCTGCGCCAACTTCGTAGCCGTCCACTTTGGTGCTGACCGCCATAGAGCCGTCCGCATAGAAGTAGTACCACTTGCCGTCGATCTGCTTCCAACCGCCGGAGAACATCTTGCCGTTATTGTCCAGCCAGTACCATTTCTGGTCGTCGGAGAGCCAACCTTTCACCGACTCTCCGTTTTTGTAGTAACTCCATTCGCCGCTGTCATTCTGCCTCCAGCCGTTTGCGGTCTGCGGGTCGATGATGACCTCCACAAACCGGTGTAGGACGGTGGCGGCTTCAGCGCGGGTGGCGTTGCCCTTCGGGTCAAACAGATTATTCGCCTTGCCGGAGAGAACGCCTGCCTGCTGCATCGTCTTGACCGCATTCTTTGCCCAGAAGGAAATCTGCGCGTTGTCGGCAAAGGTCACAGCCTCCAGCATTTTCGGGATAGAATAGCCCATCTTATCGGCGTAGTTCTTCATAATCACTGCCATCTGCTCACGGGTGATTTTGTTATCCGGGGCGAAAGTGGTAGCACCGGTGCCATTCACAATGCCCTTGCTTGCCGCCCAGTTGACATAGGGAGCGTAGTAGGCGTCGGTTTTCACATCAGTAAATTTCCCGTTTTTGTAATCTGCCGGATTGATTCCTGCCAGACGCCCAAGGGCAGTGACAAACATTCCCCGTGTCAGGGTGGTGTTCGGACTAAAGGTGGTTTTGCTTGTGCCGGAGAACAGCCCGCGGCTGACCGTAAACAGGATATGTTCCTTAGCCCAATGACCATTGATGTCGGTGAAGTTCGGAACTGGGTTCTTGTAGCCCACACCATAGATACTGAAATGTGCCGCTTCAAAGATTACGGCTTTCTGGTCTGCGTCATAGCTGGATTTGGTCAGCCATTCCACCTTTCCGGTCTTGTCCACATAGACTGCATACAGATTTCCGGTCTTCTCATTCTTCGCCGGAGCATAAGGGATGGCAACGCTGATGGTCTCTCCATTTAGATTGACAGCAGTTTTCTTGCCGTCCTTAACACACTCAAGTGTGATGTCATAGACCGGACGGCTTCCTATGGCTTTCTTGGCTTCCTGATAGGAAACAACCGTTTTTTTGATCTTCAAAATCAGTTCGCCGCTGGTCTGGCGGTTTAGCTCCTTGAGGGTATCCAGTGTGAAGTCAAAGTCTGCCATACGATCGGTGTCGATGGTGAACTGCTTGACATTGGAGGACACCAGCTTATCCAGCGTGTCCGCTTTCAGGGTAATCTGTACATCCTTCAGTTTGGCATCCATCTTTACAGGAACCACCACAGCAATGCCGTTTGCGGTGGTTCCATTTTTCTTCGCGTCAGCGGTGGCCTTGTTGATCGCGTCCTGTACGGCGTTGCCGTCAATGCTGGTATTTCCGTTTTTATCCGGTGTTGCCGGCTTGGTCTGGCTGGTGGTCGGGATGTCCGGTTTGGTCTGATCCGGACGCTCTACAACCGTGGAGCTGCTGGAGCCGCCGCCGGAGGAAGAACCACCGCCGGTAGAGCCGCCGCCGGAGTAGGACACCACATAGGGCGTAATGCTTCCGGTCAGATTGTTGTAGTTGTCCCCGTCAGTGGGAGTATAAGTCCAGTTGTAGGCGGTGTTAGCTGTTACAACGGTGTCATCGGCAACGTCCCACGCGATGGAACCGTCGGCGGGGGTAATGCTGCCCACGGCCAGAGCTGCGTCCGCCAGGGTCTTGCCGGAGGAGGTGATGGCGGTGTAAGCGGGAGTGCCGGTGGGGGTGGCCTTGTTGATGGTCACCTTGATGATATCCTCAACCGTTTCATAGGTGTTCGTGTCCGCGGGGGTGAACACCACGGTCACGCTGTCGCTGCTGTCCGCAACATTCACGGGAGCCGCGTTCTTGAAGCTCCAACTGCCTTCCACGCTGGCGGTGCCGGTAATGGCGCTGTCCGGAACAGCGGAGCCGGTATAGGCCACGGTGATGTCGTTGGCGCTGACCGTGGGAACATCCTTTTCCGTCAGTTCGATATTGACCTCGACGGTGGCGTTCTCATAGTTGTCGGAGGAGATGACCACCCGCAGGGTCGCGCGGCTGGGCATGCTGCTGGACAGGGTGTAGGTCACTTTTCCGGTGTTATCCACATCCCAGTCGGTTATAGAAACGACATCACCACAGGACATGGTTCCTTTGGTATAGGTCAGGGTGCCGGCGTCGGCAGGCATGCCCGCGCGGCCGATGTCTTTGCTCTGCTGGGTGTTCACGGTGTACTTCTGCTCGACAGAAATTTTGTTCAGCATCGGCGCGGCGGCCTTGCCGATGGTAAAGCTCTGCTGCGCTTCGCTGAAGGTGTAGTTTCCGGTCGTCTTTTCCGTGACCGTGATCTTGCCGGTGCCGGCATTGATGTTGTCGGCGAGAACGGCGGTATAATCACTGTCGGTCAGAGCGGTGTCGCCGTCCTTCACCGTGAAGGCGGGCGTGATGGCGCTGCCGGTGAAGGTATAGGTTCCGCTCACTGCAATGGTGGGCGTGATGGACTTTTTGGCGATGGTGAAGTCCTTGGTCACGCTGCCGGTGTAGTTGGAATTGTCCTTGGCCGTGACCGTCAGGGTGTAGCTGTCGGCGTTGGTCTGCACATTGTTGGACACGTTGCAGGAGCTGGTGATATCCACTTCACCAAGCTTCACGGTAACCGTCTGGGTCTGGCTGGAGCCGTTGTAGGTCAGCGATTCACCCAGCGTGACCGAAGCGTCCGCAATGGACCTGGGCGCGATGGTGACGCTGACCGAAGCCGGCTCGCTGTCGGTGTGGTTGCTGTCGCCCACGACCTTGTAATAAACGGTGTAGCTGCCGGTGGTGGTGCCGGTGGGAACACTGTCGCTCCAGTTTGTATTATTCAGACTGTACTGCATGGTGCCGTCCGCTGTAGTACCGGCGGTGACCAGCGCCTGCGCACTGCCGTTATAGACCAGAGTGTTTGCGGTGGGGGCGGTCAGCGTGGGAACCTGCTTTTCCCACCGGGCAGTCAGGCTGGTCACGTCCGCCGGAACACTGGCACCGGGGGCGTAGAGCTTGCCGTTGCTTCCAAGCCACACGAAGTAACTGCCCGTATCTCCATCGGGGCGGGTCAGGCCGTCGCTGCTGGGAGCGGTGTATGTCCCGCTGGATTTCACCGCCAAATTGACAGTAACAGCAGTAGCATCACGTCCCACATGGCCGCCGTTCAGGTCCAGCGTGACGGTCGTCAGGCCGTTAGCGCCCAGGTCGCCAGGGTTCAGGATTTCAAGGACGGGGCGGAAACCGACGCTCGGAGTGGAGATCGTAGCAGAGTGGTGGCTCCAGAGGCGGGCCGAAGAGTACCCGCGAACCGCACGGCCCGACGCGTCGCCAGAAAAAGTATCCTGTCCCCACGAAAACATTTCATTCCAGTTTTGGATATATTCGTTGTCCTTGTTCAGTATCGTGTCCCATTCGTTGCTTTGGGGCGTGCCGGGACCGGAATCGCCCGAACCTGTAGAAGCACTTCCCACAGACGGTGCGCGCAGGGTATAGTCCACGCCGCCGGCGACATAGCCCTTGCCGAAAATCAGACCCTTCTCATTCAGCTCATCCCAGCTGACGGTATGGGTCACGGCGTAGTCCGCGATAAACAGGCTGTGGGCGTAAGGCTTTACCGTATCATCAGTGCTTACACCTTCAGAGTTGCGGGAATAGGCGTTAATCGTCCCCACATAGGTAAAGGGGACATAGTGCAGGGCGCTGTCCGGCAGATTGCCGTTTGCCGTTCCGGGAATATTCATCGCCGATAGGTCAAAGTAATAGGTGCCGTCGGGCTTGAGGGAAAACTGCTCTGATAAAGTAAACTGCGCCGTGAGCTTGGTAACGTCCGCCGGAACACTGTCGCCGGGGGCGTAGAGCTTCCCGTTGCTTCCGAGCCACACGAAGTAACTGCCAGTATCTCCGTTCGGGCGGTTCAGACCATCGGACGCGGGCGCGGCAAACTCGCTGCCGGTTTTCACGATGATTTGAATAGCATCGGAGCTACCGCCGAGCGTTCCGCCGTTCAGGTCAAGGGTAACGACCTTCAGTCCGTCAGACTTCAGTGTGTCAGGGTTCAGGACTTCAAGGATGGGGCGGAAACCGACGCCCGGGTGGGAGACCGAAGCACCGTGGTGGTCCCAGTAGCGGGCCGAATCGTACCCGCGAACCGCACGGTACGACGCGCCGCCAGAAAAAGTATCCTGTCCCCACGAAATTATTTCATTCCAGTTTTGGATATATTCGTTGTCCTTGTTCAGCATCGTGTCCCATTCATTGCTTTGGGGCACGCCGCGTTGGGAATCGTCCGAACCTGTAGAGTCACTTCCCACAGACGGTGCGCGCAGGGTATAGTTCACGCCGCCGCTTTGGTATTCCTTGCCGAAAATCAGATTTGCGGTATTCAGGGTATCCCAGCTTACATCATTCGTTACGGCATAGTCCGCCACAAACAGGCTGTGGGCGTATTTGTTCTGCTGTGCATCCTCCTCGGTGGTTGCCGTCGCAGACGTGAGCTTGTAGGCTTCTATTGTTCCGGCATAAGTAAAGGGAACATAGTGCAGGGTGCTGTCCGGCAAGCTGCCGTTTGCCGTTCCGGGGATGTTTGCGCCGGAGAGGTCAAAATAATATCTGCCGCCGGGAGTGAGGGAAAACTGCTCGTTAGGCGAATCATTAGCCAATAGCATTGGCGCAGCCAGCGCCCCCAATGCAGCGGCAGCTTCCGCATACCGGGTAAAATCCAGCTCATCTATTTCCTCGTCGGAGAGTTTCTCCTTCGCCTCGTCTATGGCGTCAAGCTGCGCCTTGACATCTTCGGCGTTATCTTCAGTGATTTCTTCTGCGTTCGGTAAAGCGTCGATCATGGCCTGTACGCTTGCCACCGTGACAGCCTCCGCATTGGACGGGGTATTATCTCCCGCGCCGCATAGCTCGCAGACATATCCGCAGGGCGTCCCCTCGGCTGCGGGGGAATAGCCGCAATCCTCCGTATGTTCGGCGTGGTGTTCGCATAAACCGCCCGTTTCCGTAATGGTCTGCCCCCTGTCCTGTGTCGGCGTCTCGGCAAAGACCGTTGGGGTACAGAGGGAAAACAGCATTGCGCCGCTAAGCAGCAGGCTAAGTATTCTTCGTTTTCTTTTCATATTCTCCTATCCTTTCTGTCAAAATTTTCTTGCCGGCATGGCAAGGCAAGCTCTGTCTTTTCGGCTTGCAAAGGTTAAACAGAAATTATTATAAGGGCTGCTCTCGCTCCTGTCAATCGACTTGGCGTGAAGCGACGTTTAAGAGGCGTGAAACGACAGCAAAAAAACGCCGCCCATGTCTGTCCATGGAAATGGACACACGTGGACGGCGATTCGGATATGGAGCGGCTACAGACTATCGGTCATCTCCTGTGACTTGTCGAAATAGCGCATCATTGCCTGACTACCTTGCCTGCTGATTTTGGTATATGCGATGTCTGAGAGGTCGAACAGGATGCACCCGCAGTGACCTTGGAAGGTGGGAAAACAGATCACCTGCAGCCACGCGCCGATCTCCGGACTGTAATCCATGACCTCCTACAATAATAATTACGGTTTAAGGCGCGGCAGCCAGCCGCGTCTTTTTCCATCTCAAAGCCGAAGCTGTTAGAATGAGAGAGTAAATGGCCTGACAGTTAAGACCTTGGGCTGACACGCCCGCACAGGAGTCCGTCAGCCGCCTCTTTCATTCGCAGCATTCGATTTGCGCAGGTAGAGCCACCTTGTGCGCTCGCGTCACCCAGGAGATTGAACAGGCAATGAGTAAAGGGCGGAACGCCATATCCAATCAGAAGGAGGAGCGATATGAACGCAGTTGGAATTGATGTTTCCAAAGGGAAAAGCATGGTGGCTGCCCTGCGGCCAATGGGTGAAGTGGCATTGCTACCACAGGAATTTCTCCACACCGGGGTCGGTCTGGAGCAGATGGCTTACACCATCCTTGCGCTGGGAGAAGATACCCGCGTTGTCATGGAGGCCACCGGTCGCTACCATGAGCCGGTTGCGGCAGCGCTGCATGAGTACGGCATCTATGTCTGCGTCCTGAATCCGCTGTACATCAAGCAGAGCGGAGGCGGTTCCATTCGCAAGGTCAAGACCGACAAGGCCGATGCCATGAAGATCGCCAAGTACGGCCTTGACAACTGGGTGGATCTGCGGGAATATACTCCCATGGACACTGTAAGACAACAACTGAAGCTGTGCAGCCGCCAGTACAATCTCTACATGAAAACGGTGGTGTCGCTGCAAAACAATCTCATTTCTCTGACCGACAAGACCTTTCCCGGCGTGAACGAACTGTTCTCCAGCCCGGAGCGTGCGGACGGCCACCAGAAATGGGTGGACTTTGTCATGACATTCTGGCACTGCGACTGCATCTGCCGCGTCAGCGAGAAGGCATTCACCGAGCGCTACCAGAAATGGTGCAAGCGTAAGGGTTACCATTTCAGTGAAGAGAAAGCTCTGTATATCTACGCCGGAAGCTGCGGCCATTTCACCACGCTACCGAAGAACGACAACACCAAGCTGCTCATTACCACAGCCGCACAGCAGCTTCTTGCAGGAAAGACTACGTTGGCTGCTCTGCGAGCAGAGATGACACGACTCGCCTCAC
>NZ_JBQKJR010000017.1:0-54898 GCF_052117165.1 Agathobaculum sp. LCP25S3_E8 | reverse complement strand
TCAATGGTGACGAGGGTACACCTGTTCCCATTCCGAACACAGTAGTTAAGCTCGTTTACGGTGACAATACTTGGCTGGCGACGGCCCGGGAAGATAACTCGACGCGCACATTGATAACGCCGGTTCTGACGAACCGGCGTTTATTTTTTGTTAAGATTCCTTGTGTTTCCCCAATTCATACACTTTCTATGGTATAATATATTGATTTTTGTTTATAGGGGAAATGCAATGAATAAGATTTTAAAAGAAAAAATTGTAGAGGCATTATCGTCTGTTTTGCCTATCACATTGATTGTATTACTGTTAAGCATTACAATTACGCCCATGCCGGTCGGAACGCTGGTTTTGTATCTGGTTGGTGCGGTGCTTCTGATCGTCGGTATGGCATTTTTTTCACTGGGTACCGATGTTTCTATGACACCGATGGGCGAAGGCATCGGCGCACAATTGCCGCGCACGAAAAATCTGTTTGCGGTTGTGGGCATTACATTCGTGATCGGCGTGCTGATTACCATAGCAGAACCGGATTTGCAGGTTTTGGCGGGACAGGTTCCGTCGATTCCCAATGCTGTATTGATTTGGACGGTTGCAATTGGTGTAGGCCTGTTTTTTGTGCTGGCAATGCTGCGCACGCTGTTCAAAATTCGATTGGCGTCCCTGCTGATTGTGTTTTATATCGGTGTTTTGATTTTATCCGCATTTGTGCCCAATGAGTTTGTTGCAGTAGCCTTTGATTCCGGCGGCGTTACAACCGGCCCAATCACCGTGCCGTTTATCATGGCCTTGGGTATTGGCCTTGCTTCCATTCGTGGCGATCGGGACGCACAGGATGATAGCTTTGGTCTGGTAGCACTGTGCAGCATCGGCCCGATTTTGGCGGTATTATTGCTCGGTATTTTCTATAAGGGCGGCGATCCGGGTTATACTGCTGTGACTGTGCCGGAGGTGGAGGATACCAAGCAGGTAGCAAAACTGTTTGCGTATAGCCTGCCGGAGTATGTACATGAAGTTTTATCTGCCCTGATTCCGATCATTCTGTTCTGCGCGGTATTTCAGTTAGTGTTTCACCGCTTTCACCGGATGCAACTGAAAAAAATCGGCATTGGTTTTGGGTATACTTTCTTCGGCCTTTCACTGTTTTTAACCGGGGTTAATGTTGGCTTCATGCCGGTTGGTCATTTTTTGGGAAAGCAGTTGGCACAGAGCGGACACAGCTGGCTGCTAGTGCCGCTGGGTATGTTGATCGGATATTTTTTGGTGACGGCAGAGCCTGCGGTGCATGTACTAAATCGTCAGGTAGAAAATATTACGAACGGCGGTGTTTCGCAGCGTGCAATGATGCATAGCCTGTCCATCGGTGTAGCCTGCTCGGTTGGCCTTTCCATGCTGCGTGTGCTGACCGGAATTTCTATCTATTGGATTGTCATTCCTGGCTATCTGTTGGCGCTTGGTTTGACGTTTTTTGTCCCTAAAATTTTTACCGGTATTGCGTTTGACTCGGGCGGCGTTGCATCCGGTCCGATGACCTCCACATTCCTTCTGCCATTTGCAATGGGAGCGTGTGAGGCCTTGGGCGGCAATGTTTTAACGGATGCATTTGGTATTGTATCAATGGTTGCAATGACGCCGTTGCTGACGATTCAGATCCTCGGCTTGTTGTATCATCGAAAGATGCGGCGCACGAATGAAGCAGCACAATCCGCTGCAGAGGAAGAGGAAGAAATTATCGTTTTGGAGGAGGAGGAACAGCATGCGTGAGTATCAGCCGCAGATGGCGGCACGCAGTGCGGTGGAGCTGGTCATATCTGTAGTGGATGTATCACAGAGTGAAAAGGTGCTCCGCCTGTACCGAGATAGCCACGCGCTCGTGGATTATGTCTGCATGGCACATGGTACTGCGAAAACCGAAATGCTGGATTTGCTCGGCATCGGCGAAACGGCCAAGGCGATTGTTCTCTGTCTGACCGACCGGGAGCGAGCGTGTCTGCTGCTGGAAAAGCTGGGGCATAGTTTGCAAATGCGTTATCCGGGCAAGGGGATTGCTTTTACCGTTCCGATTAACGGAATCGGTGTGCGATGGCACAAGCTGTTGACGCAAACGGATGTTGGAAGCGAGGAGGCGGAGAGTATGAGCAAATCAGAGCGAGCCTGTGGTTTGGACGCGGTTGTCGTCGTGATGGAGCGAGGATATACGAATGTTGCCATGGATGCGGCGCGCAAAGCAGGAGCACGAGGCGGAACCGTGATAGCTGCGCGCGGCATTGCAGAAGACGAGGTCAAGCGTTTTTTCGGCATTGAAATTCAGGCGGAAAAGGAAATCGTTTTTTTGATTGTGCGCAGTGAGCAACGGCAGGAAATCATGACTGCGCTAATGAAGGCGGTCGGCATGAATACACGCAGCCATGGGCTGGTGCTTTCCGTTCCGTTGTCGGACGCAATCGGCTTGGCGGACTGAACCAAGCCAAGGAAATTGGAAGGGTCGCAGCAGTGGGGCTGCGGCCCTTTCCATTTGTGGATGATAGGCTGCGGGACGTTTTGATGTGCGCGTGCGGTTGGTGCAGTGCATACTATATCTTGTGTTAGGTCAAATGTGGAAAAGAATGGTATGCACTGCGTCTTTCAACAAGATGTACACAGAATTTTCCACAGTAAAAGAGTTATCCACAAAACAGCCGCTTGTTGTCCACAGAGAAAATTGATGAAATTTCAGAGAAACCAACAAGAAAAATATTTTGATTCTTACAATTCTTCCAAAAACCCTGTTTCCCCTTGACAGGCCGTTGTGTGAGCGGTAAAATATATAGCACAGGCACAAGATATGGTGCGGAAAATTAGAACAATCTACGAAATTTTGTGATCGCCGCAAGGCGGTTTTTGTATGAGAGAGGGAACAGAATTTATGATTCAGCAGATCGTCAAACGCGATGGGCGCAACGCCCCCTTTGAGATTGACAAGATTGCGGGTGCGATTTTCCGCGCGGCGCAGGCTTCCGGCGGACAGGATTACGAGATGGCGCGCGGTCTGGCTGAACAGGTGGAAAAGATGCTGGAAAAGGCTGTGGGAGAGCAGATTCCCACGGTGGAGCAGATACAAGATACAGTAGAGAAGGTTTTGATTGAAAGCGGACATGCCCGCACGGCCAAAAAGTATATTCTTTACCGTAATGAGCGCACGCGTGTGCGTGAGATGAATACCCGGCTGATGAAAGTGTATGAGGATTTGACCTTTCAGTCCTCGCTGGAAAATGACGTAAAGCGAGAAAACGCCAACATTGACGGCGATACCGCAATGGGCACCATGCTCAAGTATGGCTCGGAGGGCGCAAAGCAGTTTTACGAAATGTTCATTCTCGATCCGGCGCATGCCAAGGCGCATCGGGAGGGTGATATCCATATTCACGATTTGGATTTTCTGACGCTTACGACAACCTGCTGCCAAATTGATTTGCTCAAGTTGTTTGACGGCGGTTTTTCCACCGGTCACGGCTTCCTGCGTGAGCCGAATGATATCCGTTCGTATGCGGCGCTGGCGTGTATTGCCATTCAGTCCAATCAGAACGACCAGCACGGCGGCCAGTCGGTGCCGAATTTCGATTACTCGATGGCCCCCGGTATCCGCAAGACGTTCCGCAAGCTGTTCCGCAGTAATCTGGCAAAAGCGCTTGAGGTGTTCGGTGCGGATGAAAACAACGAAGTCGATGCCGCTGCGCTGACCGAGCGTGTCGAGCAGCAGACCGGAAAATGGGCCTGCCTTGCCGGCGATAACGGTTACGATGAAGCCATGGCGGCGGCGCTTGGCGAAACGCTCGATGAGCAGACCGTGCAGAAATGCATGCGCTTTGCCCGCAAGTATGCGGATAAGGAAACACGCAAGAGTGCGTATCAGGCGATGGAAGCGCTGGTACACAACCTGAATACCATGCATTCGCGTGCGGGTGCGCAGATTCCGTTCTCCTCGCTCAATTACGGCACGGATACCTCGCCCGAAGGCCGTTTGGTCATCGAGCAGCTGTTGCTGGCAACCGAGGCCGGTTTGGGCAACGGAGAAACGCCGATTTTCCCGATTCACATTTTCAAGGTGAAAGAGGGCGTCAACTACAACGAAGGCGAGCCGAATTACGACCTGTTCAAGCTGGCTTGCCGCGTTTCCGCCAAGCGGATGTTCCCCAACTTCTCTTTCCTCGATGCGCCGTTTAACAAGCAGTATTACAAGCCCGGCCATCCGGAAACCGAATGCGCGTATATGGGATGCCGCACGCGCGTTATCGGCAACCACTTTGACCCGACTCGTGAAATCGTCAACGGCCGCGGTAATCTGTCGTTTACTTCAATTAATCTGCCGCGCATTGCAATCCGCAGCCACGGTGATATCGACTGGTTCTTTGAGGATTTGGACCGCAAAATTGATTTGGTCATTGACCAGCTCCTGGCCCGTTTCCGCATCCAGTCGGCCAAGAAGGTGCGCAATTATCCATTCCTGATGGGCGAGGGCGTCTGGATTGATTCGGAAAAGCTCGGCCCGGATGATACAGTCGGCGAGGTGCTCAAGCACGGCACACTGACGTTGGGCTTTATCGGCCTTGCGGAGACGCTCAAATCGCTTATCGGCAAGCATCATGGAGAAAGCGATGAAGCGCAGAACCTTGGCTTGGAGATTGTCGGACACATGCGCGAGCGCATGGATCAGGCAAGCGAAAAATATGGTCTGAACTTTTCGCTGATTGCAACCCCGGCAGAGGGCTTGTCCGGCCGATTTGTCAAGATCGACCGCGAGAAATACGGCCGCATTGAGGGCGTGACCGACCGTGACTATTACACCAACTCATTTCATGTTCCGGTATATTATCCGATTTCTGCGTTTGAAAAGATTACGCGCGAAGCACCGTATCATGAGCTGACCAATGGCGGACATATCAGCTATATCGAGCTGGACGGCGATCCGACGCAAAATCTGGAGGCGTTCGAAGCGGTTGTCCGTGCGATGAAAGAAGCCGGTATCGGTTATGGCGCAATCAACCATCCGATCGACCGCGACCCGGTTTGCGGTTACACCGGCATCATCGGTGAAACCTGCCCGCGCTGCGGACGGCATGAGGGTGAGGGCGTGCCGCTTTCCAAGCTGCAAAAGCTGGGACTCTATAAGCATTTAAACAGTATGACGCTTGGCTATCACGGCGATCCTGCCGAGGAGGCCGACCGTCTGCCCAATACATTGCAAATTGTCAAGGAATAAGAAAGGAAGCGTATGATGATGGAGAAAAAGGAAATGCAGGAGCAGTTAATCGGCGAGGGTGTGGGCTTTGAGCGCATCCGCCGTATTACAGGCTATTTGGTTGGTACTCTGGATCGCTTTAATAATGCCAAGCGTGCAGAGGAGCATGACCGCGTCAAGCACACGGTTTCCTGCTGCTCGCTGGAGGAGGAGCATACTGCGTGATGGAAGGTACCATACGCATTGCGGGTACAGTCGGGGAGTCCATTGTGGACGGCCCCGGCTTCCGTTATACCCTGTTTACACAGGGCTGTCCGCATCATTGTCCCGGTTGCCATAATCCGCAGACGCATGATTTTGCGGGCGGCAAGGAGATGGAACTGGACACGCTGCTGCGCGACATGTGTCGCAATCCGCTGGTCAAGGGTGTGACCTTTTCGGGCGGCGAACCGTTTTGTCAGCCTGAGCCGCTGTATCGACTGGCGGTGGAACTGAAGGCGAAGGGCAAACACTTGATGGCATATTCCGGCTATACGTTTGAGCAGCTGCTGGAGTTGCCTGACCCGTACGTCCAAAAGCTGCTGGAGCAGCTGGATCTTTTGGTAGATGGGCCGTTTGTCGAGGCGGAGCGTAATCTGGAATTGCGCTTTCGCGGCAGTGCAAATCAACGTGTGCTGGATGTGCCTGCTTCTCTGGTAGCAAATGCACCCGTATGGGCGGAGCAGTACCGATAAGGGAAGCTGAAACGGAAAGGCCGCTGCAGAGCGGCCTTTTTTATGTTTTTCGCGCAAAGAGTACGCATGAGGAAAAGAGGAAAACCATATGCATGATGAATTGACTGCACAGGATATTGCAATGATGCAGAAGGAACTCGATCATCGCAAGCTGGAATTGATGCCCGAGCTGATTGAAGAGGTCAAACGTACGCGAGCGTTTGGTGATCTGAGTGAAAATTTTGAATACAAGGCGGCCAAGCAGGCGCAGAACCGTAACCGCAGCCGTATTCGTTATCTGGAACGCATGATTAAGTCGGCGCGCGTGATCGAGGATCGCGCCGCGGCGGATGAGGTCGGCCTGTTTGACAAGGTGGAGCTGTACTTTGAGGACGATGACGAAACCGAAACCATACAGGTGGTTACGACCGTGCGCTGCGACCCGCTGCAGGGACGCATCAGCCGCGAGGCGCCGCTGGGAAAAGCGGTGCTGGGCAGAAAGCAGGGAGATCGTGTTGCTGTGACAACCGAGGACGGTGATAGCTATACGGTGGTGATTCGCTCGATCTGCAAGCAGGCAGATGATGGAACGGGTTCGATTCTATAAAGAAAAACAGCAGCTGACGTAAAAGCAGCTGCTGTTTTTTTGGTTGAAAAAGCGGATTATGGCGCAGTTTCATCGGTGTCTTCGGTTTGCTCGGTTTCTGCATCTAACGTAGCGAAAAACGCTGCGCGCTCCACTGCGCATATCACATGCGGCAGGTCTTTTCCTCGATACAGTTTGGTGAATTGACCAACCGGCTTCATGCCGCAGGCCGCTGCAACATGAAGCGATGCGATGTTATCTGGACGGATTAAGGCAAGCACACGCGATACATCCAGTTTGTCAAATGCAAAGGTAAGCGCGGCGCGGGCGCATTCGACTCCGTAGCCCTGTCCCCATAGGTCGCGCCGAACAATATAACCCAGTCCGAGTGCAGTGGTCTCGGAGTCCAGGCGTTCGACCAATGGGCCGGCCAATGCGATTAACGCCCCGGTTTCCCGGTCAAGGCCTGCAAAATATCCGCACCCATCTTCGTGGTAACGACGCAGCATGTCTGCAATCCAGTCTACCACTTCCTCATAGGAAAAACCGTGTTCCCATGCATACATGGTCTGCTCATCCTGAAGGATCGGGGCGACAAGGGAAAAGTCATCCGCGCGTAAGCGGCGAAAACGCAGGCGCTCGGATTCCATTTCGTAATGCTGAATTTCCATTTGATTGCTCCTGTAAAAACGGTGCAGCGTGGCGCCGCACCGTTGTTCATGCTCTTAGTTTTTACTTTGTGCCGAAGATACGGTCGCCGGCATCGCCCAGACCGGGGACAATGTAACCATGGTCATTGAGCTTCTTATCAATGGCGGCTACGAAAATTTCTACATCCGGATGCGCTTTCTGAACGGTTTCAATACCCTCGGGCGCTGCGATGAGGTTCATCAGCTTGATGTGCTTAACGCCGCGGCGTTTGAGTCCGTCAATAGCAGCGATAGCAGAGCCACCGGTTGCCAGCATCGGGTCGAGCAGCAGCACGTCTCGCTCCTCGATATCACCCGGCAGTTTGCAATAATATTCAATTGGCTGCAGCGTATCGGGGTCACGGTACAGGCCGATATGACCAACCTTAGCAGCTGGAATCATTTCCAGCATGCCCTCCACCATGCCGAGACCGGCACGCAGAATGGGAACCAGCGCAATCTTCTTGCCGGAAATAACCTGTACACGCGCTTCTGCCAGCGGTGTTTCAATCGAAATTTCCTTAAGCGGCAGGTCGCGGGTTGCCTCGTAGCACATGAGCATGGCGATTTCGCGGGTCGCTTCGCGGAACTCCTTTACGCCGGTGGTCTTATCGCGCATCAGGCTGAGCTTATGCTTAATCAGCGGGTGATCCATTTCGTGAACGGTAGCCATAATCCTTTGTCTCCTTTAATGTAGATTCGATGCATCGCCGGAAAGCCGTTTCATACGTTCGCGTTCGGCCTGCGGACGGCGCAGGTAAAAGGCGTCCAGCTCTTGTGGGGAGCAGGTTTTACCTGCCTGTAGTAACGGCAGAGCAGCGGCAGCAACACCGTAACCGGTGGGGTAACGCAGCTCGGGCGGTGCGAGGCGCAGGCCGGTACATTTTTCCCTAAGGGTATTATAACATAGTTCGGCCCCATCTCCAACCAGAAAATACACGGTATCGCCGATTTCTTCCGCAAGATCGGTCAGTTTGACAGCGCGGTCTTCACACAAGCGTTTGGGCAAGCCGTTTTCGACTGCAAAGAGTGCATTATAAACTTGTCCTGCGCGCGCGTCCATCACACAGCACAGGCGACCGTCGAGCGCGTGTGCGCCGTATGCCATCGCTTCCAGCGTGGATACGCCGATGCACGGCTTGTCCGCGCCAAGCGCCAGCCCTTTGACCGTTGCCACGCCGATGCGTACGCCGGTGAACGACCCCGGGCCGTGCGCCACGGCAATGGCATCGACTGCATCGAGTGTCAAGCCGCAGTTTTGAAAAAGGCTTTCTACCATCGGAAGCAGCGTGCGCGAGTGGGTCAGTCCGCAGTTTTGAAAAGATTGCGCAATAAGTTTTTCGTCCTCGGTCAGCGCTACCGAGGCACTGACGGCGGAGGATTCCAATGCAAGGATTTTCATGCGCACACCTCCCCAGTGGTGATGAGCCGGTCATCCGGTTGACTGCCGTAGGCAATATGCACGGTTTTGTATTGTGCCGGCAAGATATCCGCCGCGTTTTCGCTCCATTCAATCAAAACGATGCGGCTGCCGTCCAAGTATTCCTCAAAGCCGATTTCAAACAGCGCTTCGCTGTCCAGAATACGGTACAGGTCAAAATGCGCCACGCGACCGCCTGGGGTGTCGTATTCGTTGGCGATGGCAAAGGTCGGGCTGGTGACTCGACCCTGATAGCCGAGTCCACGCAGCACACCGCGGGTAAATGCGGTTTTGCCTGCGCCGAGGTCGCCGGAGAAGGCAACAACGTCGCCCGGCTGCAGCGACGCGGCATAGTCTGCGCCCAAGGCTTCGGTTTCCTCGGGCGAGTGGGTGATATATTCCATTAAAACACCTTTTCTTGTGGATTCTGGCTTTATCATATCATGGAAGCAGACAAATAGCAAGGTGCGGGCTTAGGGCTGCGACGCGGCAGCCAGTGCTTTGATAACTTCTCCCGCAAGAATCATACCGGCAACCGGCGGAACGAAGGATACGCTGCCGGGGACGGCACGGCCTGCGGTGCCTTTTTGTTCCTCCGAGGGAAGGGGAGTGCGGGCTTCTTCCTTGGAGTAAACCACCTTGAGACGGCGAATCCGGCGTTTTTTGCATTCGAGTCGAATGACGCGTGCGAGCGGACAGACCGAGGTCTTATAGATATCGGCGACCTCGAAGCGTGTCGGGTCGAGCTTGTTGCCTGTGCCCATTGAGCAGATAAGCGGCACACCCAGCCGGTCGCATTCCGAAATCAGGTGCAATTTCGCGGTGACGGTGTCAATAGCATCAATCACATAGTCGAATTGTGTTAGGTCGAGCGTGCTGTCCGGGGTGTAAAACTGTTGCAGCGCGTGTACGGTGCAGCGCGGATTGATGTCTGCAATGCGTTCGCGCATGACTTCGACTTTGGCCTGTCCAGTGGTCGAAACAAGCGCAATCAGTTGGCGGTTGCGGTTGGTCAGGGAAACCGTATCGTTGTCTATCAGCGTCAGTTCTCCAACGCCCGCGCGGGCCAGCGCTTCACAAGTGAACGAGCCGACGCCGCCGATGCCGAACACCGCGACATGCGACGAAGCCAGTTTTTGCAGCGCATCCGCACCAAGCAGCAGTTCTTCACGGGAAAATTCATGCAGCATATCGTAAACCTCTCAATAAAGTATGGTCAGAGTATATCACAGAGCGTTTGCGTGGGCAAGCGGGAAGGAGAGGAAAGCGGGGCTTTCGAGCCTCCTTAGCCGCTTCCATTCGGGGAGCCGCTGCACGGGACGGGTGCTTACTGTGAGACGCAAAATCCGCCCGTTGAGGTCGGATTTTGCGAGGCTCCGGCCGACTGGGGCAGTCGGCCTAAACACACGGGCTACAAAACAGCCCACTGGGCTGTTTTGCTTGACGCCCTTTCGAGCCTCGAGCCGCTCCAAAAAGAAAACGCCTGTCTATGACAGGCGTTTTCTTTTTGGAGCGGCTGACGAGGCTCGAACTCGCTACCTCCACCTTGGCAAGGTGGCGCTCTACCAGATGAGCTACAGCCGCATGTTTTTTGGTGCCTCCGGGCGGAATCGAACCACCGACACGGGGATTTTCAGTCCCCTGCTCTACCGACTGAGCTACAGAGGCATTCACAGCACGAGATATAGTATAGTCGAAAGTTGGAGAAAAGTCAACCATAAATTTTCCTTTTTTTCATTTTGTTGCGGAAGGGGGTGGGAGCATGGTATGATAGACCAAGTGAAAGGAGCGTGTAGCATGCGAATTTGGACAGGCCGCGCGGCGAGCGGCAAAACAACGGCGATTCTGCGGGAAATTGCGGAAGCCTGCCGAAAGGGCGAGGGAAAACAGGTTCTGCTGGTTCCGGAACTGAACTCGCATCAGATGGAGCGCCGACTTGCTGAGGCTACCGAAAACCATGGTG
The DNA here is from genome assembly GCF_052117165.1 of Agathobaculum sp. LCP25S3_E8. Classification (NCBI taxonomy): domain Bacteria; kingdom Bacillati; phylum Bacillota; class Clostridia; order Eubacteriales; family Butyricicoccaceae; genus Agathobaculum; species Agathobaculum sp. LCP25S3_E8. Next base: position 44,315 of record NZ_JBQKJR010000017.1, on the reverse strand, counting down.
CGCGCACGGCCGAGGTGCTGACGTTTTCGCGTCTGGCCGACCGTGTTTTTTCCGAGGTCGGCGGACTGGCGCAGCAGATGCTGACTCCCGCAGGGCAGCTCCTTACTTTACAAGAAGCAGCGCGTCGCGTACAGGGGGGTCTTTCGGTTTGGAGCGGTCTTGCGGACAAACCCGAGCTGTTGCGTGAGGCGCTGCGGCTGGTGGATGAGTGCAAAACCTGCGCGGTAGCGCCGGAAATGCTGTTCGACGCGGCGCAGGAAAGCGAGGACGCGGCCCTTTCCGCCAAGCTGTCAGACTTAGCGCAGCTGCTGACCGCTTATGAGCGTCTGTGTGAACAGTCGCTGCCCGACCCGCGCGACCGCCTGACCCATCTGCGCGACCGTCTGCCCGAAAGCCATGTACTCGCGGGGGCGCAGGTGTATCTGGATGGGTTTCTCGGCTTTACGGCGCAGGAGCTGTCCGTGGTGGAGGCGATGCTTGCCGCAGGGGTGTCGTTGTCGGCGGCGGTCGCCTGCGATTTGTCACAGCCGGAGATTTTTGTAACTGGCTGTAAGACGGTCAAGACGCTGACCCGTATGGCAAAGCGGCATAATCAACAGGTGGAGAGGATTGAACTGGGCGCCAGCCGCCTGTCCCGCCCAGTGGGACTGGCTGCGGTGGAATCGGAAAGCCTGCTGCCGGTGCGCGGCGTGCATGAAGATATGTGCGAAGGTGTACGCTTGTACGCGGCGGCGTCTCCCTTTGATGAATGCGAACACGCGGCGGCTTATATCCGTCGCAAGGTACGCGACGAAGGCGCGCGCTATCGGGATTTTGTGGTTGCGGCGCGGGATATCGAGCCGTACAGCGCGGCTTTGGCGATGGCAATGGCGCGGTATGATGTGCCGGTGTTTCTGGCAGAAAAGCCCGACCTGCTTTCCCGACCGCCCATGGCGCTCGTGATGGGTGCGCTGGACGCGGTGCGCACGGGCTTTCGGTATGAGGAAATGTTCGGCTGTCTCAAAACCGGACTGACCAGCTTGACACGCGACGAGGTGGACCGGCTGGAAAACTATGTGCTGACATGGAACATCCGCGGCAGCGCGTGGGAGCGCGACTGGACCGATCATCCCGACGGATACGGTTTACCCATCGACGAGCGCGTGCGCGCAGAACTGTCTACGCTGAATGCATTGCGTGCGCGGGCGATTGCACCGTTTACCGATTTGCGCGAGCGCCTAAAAGGGGAAAACCCTGCCTCTGACTGCGTGCGTGCGCTGTACGATTTTCTGATTGCGGTGGATGCGCCGCAGCGCATGGCGGACCGTGCTGTCGCGCATGAACAGGCGGGACGGTTGCAGCTGGCGGACGAATATCGGCAGCTATGGGAGATTCTGGTCTCCGCGATGGAGCAGTTTGCGTGGGTGTGTGAGGAGACCATGCTCACCGCCGAGCGGTTTGCGCAGCTGTTCCGGTTGGTGCTGGGGGAATACGATGTCGGTTCGATTCCGGTTTCGCTCGACCGTGTCACTTGCGGCAATATCGAGCGTGTTTGCAGCGAGAACGTCAAATATGTCATTCTGCTCGGCGTGAACGACGGGCTGATTCCGAAAACTACGGCTTCTACCTCGCTGCTGAGCGATATGGACCGGGATAAGATGGACGCACTGGGCGTGGAACTCAAGGCCTATGGTGCGGAGCGGCTGCTCATGGAGCAGGAAACGCTGTACCGCGCGCTGGCGTGTCCGTCGGACGAGTTGCTGTTGTCTTATCACACGGCGGATGCCGCTGGCGGAGAAACGCGGCCTTCGTATTTTATCGGCACGGTGCGCAGCCTTCTTCCCGCAGTACCGCTGGATGCATATAAGGCCCAGTCGGTACGCGACCGTTTACAGGCTGAGCGCCCGGCGGTCGAGCTGGCATGCGCCTATCTGTCGGGCGACCGTTCGCCCGCTGTGCGCGCGGCCTATGATTTCTATCAGAATGACGAGCGGGTACATCGCGCGTCGGCGCAGCGGCGCGGGCGCGGTCCGTTGGAAAATCTGCACACCATCGAGGGGCTGTACGGCAAACACCTCAACTTGACTGCGTCACGTGTGGACACCTTTTATTCCTGTCGGTTTGCGTTTTTCATGCAGTACGGCCTCAAGGCCAAGCCGCGCAAGGTCGCACGGTTTGATGCGCTGGAAACCGGCACGTTCCTGCATTATGTGCTTGAGCATGCGCTTGCCGAGCTAGGGAAAAACGAGGGCGGCGCGGCGGCTGCCGACGAGACAACCGTCCGGCGCGTGTGCCGCGCGGTCGTGCGGCAGTATGTGCGCGAGGAGCTGGGCGGACTGGAAACCCGCACGGCGCGTTTCCGATATTTGTTCGGACGGCTGGCGCGCACGGCGGAGCAGATTCTGGAAAACGTGCTGGCAGAGCTGCGCGTGTCCGACTTTGAACCCATCGACTATGAGGTGGACTTCTCGCGCGGGGGCGATTTGCCGCCCGTCACCTGCGAGGATGCAGAGGGCGACGTGTCCCTGTCCGGCAAGGTGGACCGTGTGGACGGTTATATCAAAAACGGACGGCTGTATCTGCGCGTGATGGACTACAAGAGTGGAAAAAAGTCGTTTTCGCTGTCCGATATCTGGTACGGGCTGAATATGCAGCTGGTCATTTATCTGTACGCCTTGCAGCAGGAAGGGCTGGAGCGCTATCGTGCACGGCTGGAAGCTGAACTGAACGAAATCGTGCCGGCGGGCGTACTGTATGTGCCGGTGCGTGACGCGCTGCCGGATGCCGCGCGCGACACGGATGAAGAAACCTTGCGCGCATTGCGTGACAAAGCGCTGCGCCGCAGCGGTCTGCTCAGCGACGATATGGAGCTGCTCGACGCGATGGAGCACGGGCTGGAAGGCGACGGACGGTTTCTGCCGGTGTCGGTCAAGGTGAAAAAAGGCGAGGACGTGCCGACGCTTGCGGCAAAAAGTGCGGTGGCCGATTTGGAGAAATTCGGGCGGCTGGCGCGATACACGCACAAAAAGCTGCTCGAAATGGGCAAAGAGCTGCGTGCGGGCAGCGTAACGGCCGACCCTTGTAAAAAGGATAAGCAGTCGAGTTACTGCGACTGGTGCGATTTCCGTGCAGCCTGTCGTTTTGATGAAACGGCAGGGGACAAGGCGCGCTTTTTAAAACATTTGACGGACGAAGAGTTCTGGCAGCAAACAGGAGGTGAGTGACGTGCCGCAGTGGACAAAAGACCAACAGACCGCAATCGAAAACCGGGGCGGCACGTTGCTTGTCTCGGCGGCGGCGGGTTCAGGCAAGACGGCCGTGCTGGTCGAGCGGGTGCTCACCCGTTTGACCGACCCGGAAAACCCGGTGGATATCGACCGGCTGCTGCTGGTGACCTTTACCAATGCCGCCGCCGCCGAAATGCGCGAACGCATCGGCGCGGCACTGGCACAGGCGGTCGCACGCGACCCGCAGGATACGCGCCTGCGTCGGCAACTGTTTCTGGTGCATCGCGCCAAAATCACAACCGTACATGCGCTGTGCTTGTCGCTGGCGCGGGAACAGGCCGCTGCGCTCGGCATTGCGCCGGATTTCCGTCTGATGGATGCGCAGGAGGGAAAAATCCTGCGCGCCGAGGTGCTGGAAGAGGTGATGGACGCAGCGTATGAGCGCGGCGACGCGGGCTTTTTCGCGCTGTGTGACCTGTTGACCGCGGGGCGCGACGATAAAAAGCTGGGCGACGTGATTTTGAGCACATACGAAAAGATTCAAGCGCACCCTGACCCGCGCGCCTTTCTGGAAACCGTGCGGCAGGGATTGCATGCGGACGGCATGGATACGCCGCACGCGGCGGTGCTGCTCACGCAGGCGCGCGCGGCGGCAGAGCACGGCGCAGCTTTTCTTCACATGGCGGTGGATGCCGTGACTGGCATTGACGAGCTGTATGACACCTATCTGCCCGCGCTGAAAAGCGACCTGAACCAAGCCGAGAGCCTGCTGGATGCGCTGCACGGCGGTAATTGGGACGCTTGCGTGGAAGCGGCGCAGTCGATTACATTTGACCGGATCAAGGCCGCGCGCAAGTTCGAGGACAAGGCATTTCTCGAGGAGATAAAGGCGCTGCGCGAGGAGTGGAAAACGGTGGCCAAAACCATTCGGGAAAAGTGGCTGACCGTGACGGCGGAGGAAATGGCCTGCGACCGCGTATTGACCGCACCCGCTTTATCTGCGTTGATTGACATGGTAAATGCTTTTGAACAGGCGTTTTCCGATGCCAAGCGTGCGCGCAATGCGGCGGATTTTAACGATTTGGAGCATTTCGCCGTACAACTGCTGTATGATGGCGCGCAGCCCTCCGCGCTCGCGCGCACGCTGAGTCAACAGTATGCGGAGATAGCGGTGGACGAATATCAGGACACCAACGCCGTGCAGGACGCAATTTTCCGCGCACTGTCGCTGGAGGAACGCAACCTGTTTCTGGTCGGTGACGTGAAGCAGAGCATTTACGGCTTCCGTCTGGCCGACCCGTCCATTTTCCTGCAAAAGTATCATGCCTTTGCCGATGCGGATGACGTGCAGGACGATGCGCCGCGCCGTGTGGTGCTCGGACAGAACTTCCGCTCACGCGCGGCGGTGCTGGATGCGTGTAATTATCTGTTTTCAGCTGTGATGGGTGAGACGGTCGGCGATTTGCAGTACACCGACCGCGAAGCATTACATCTTGGCATGGACTATCCGGACGCGGGGCATGCGCGCTACAAGACCGAGGTGCTGCTGCTCGACGCGGCGGGACTGGGGGAGGATGAGGATGCGCCGGATAAAACCTCGCTGGAAGCGCATCTGGTTGCGTCCCGTATTCGCGCGCTGCTGGACGAAGGATTCCCGGTCTTGGACAAGGAGACGGGCGCGCTGCGGCCGGTCACGCCGGGCGATATCGTCATTCTGCTGCGCTCGCCGGGACCGCGTGCGCAGGCGTTCATTGCGGCGCTCGAGCAGGCCGGCCTGACTGCCAGCGCGGAGGAACGGGGCGGATTGCTGGGTACGGCTGAGGTAGGCACGATGGTGTCGTTGCTGGCGGTCATTGACAACCCGCGGCAGGATGTGGACCTCATCGGCGTGCTGCGCTCGCCGCTGTTCGGATTTACCGAACAGGAACTGGCCGACATTCGACTGACCGACCGACGTATCAGTTTTTACGATGCACTGGTTGCCTCGCGTGAGCAGTTTGATAAGGTGGAGTTGTTCTTACAGCAGCTGGATGATTTGCGCACCTTCGCATGCGACCAGCCGGTGTATCGATTGTTGTGGGAGATTTACGACCGGACAGGCGCGCTCGGTTTGTATGGTGCGCTGCCCAATGGCGCGCAGCGGCAGAGTAATCTGCTGGCGTTTTTCGAGCGGGCGCGCGCCTTTGAAGCGCAAGGCTATCGTGGTCTGTTCGCCTTTGTGAGTTTGCTGCGCGGCATGCAGGAAACAGGCGAGGACTTCCAGACAGTCGGTGCGGAGACGACAGGCGGCGCAGTGCGCATTCTGTCCATCCACAAGTCCAAGGGACTGGAGTTCCCGGTGGTGATTGTGGCGGGCTGCGCCGGTCAGTTTAACGAAATTGACTTGCGTGAGCCGGTGCTGGTTCATAAAGAACTGGGCTTTGGCTCCAAGTGCCGCGATTTGGAGCGCGGCGTGCAGTATGATACGGTTGAGCGCACAGCGGTCGCGGTGCAGCAGCGGCGTGAAATGGTCAGCGAAGAGCTGCGCGTGCTGTATGTCGCGCTGACGCGTGCGCGGGAAAAACTGATTATCACGGCGGCAAGCGGGACGCTGGAAAAATCGCTGCAAAAGTGGGCGCAGTGGGCGGCGCTCGACCAGCTGCCGCAGTACGCCATGGGCGCAGTGCGCGCGCCGCTTGCATGGATTGTCGCGCCGCTGCTGCGGCATCCCGCGTCGCGTTCCCTAAGGGAAACCTACGGGCTGGAGGTGCCCGAGCACGGCACGGACTGTGATGCGTTTATTCTGCGGGTGTTCCGGCCGGATGAGGTTGCCGAGCCTGCGCTGCCCGAAGTGCTGCGCTTTGCCGAGGCAGATACGCAAGGCTACACCGTGCAGCCGTATTTGCAGTATCCGAATGCGTTTCTGTCCGAGCTGCCCAGCAAGCTGACTGCGACCGGTTTGGGCCGCGGCTACCGCGCGGACGAGGCCGCCGAGCAGACGCCCCCGCCGCGCCGTGAGGTCAAGCTGCGCGCGCCGCTGTTCGAGCAGGGACAGCGCCGTCTGACACCGGCTGAGGTCGGCACAGCGCATCATTTGTTCATGCAGTTCTGCGATTTTGATGCGGCGGCGGCTCCGGGCGGCGTGGAGCGCGAACGGCAGCGGCTGGAAGAAGCCGGACTGCTGTCGCCCGAGCAGGCGGCGGCAATCAACCCGAGAAAAATCGAGGCGTTTTTCGCATCCGATTTATACCGCGGCCTGATGTCGGCGTATCCGGTGCGGCGGGAGTTTAAGTTTTCCGTGCTGGTGCCGGCGGCGCAGTATTTTCCGGTGGCGGAGCAGGCGCTTGAAGAGAAGGTGCTGCTGCAGGGCGTCATCGATTGTCTGATTGACACGCCGGAAGGCTTTGTGATTTTGGATTTCAAAACCGACCGAGTGACCGAAGACGGCATTTCCGCGCGTGCGGCGCAGTACCGCGCACAGATGCAGGCCTATATGCTGGCGGTGCGTGAGATTTTTGCACGGCCGGTTTGCCGGTGCATCCTGTACTTCTTTCACAATGGCCTGAGCTGGACAATGGGGGACAGTTAAGATTGCGTTAAAATCTTTTGCGTTCGGTTGACAGTGCGTAGGGAAAATGCTAACCTGATAGCGGAAAAGCAAGGGATACCGGCGATGGCCGGACGATTCCGCAAACATGATTTCGCCCATAACATTCATTCCTCATTTCCAAAGGAGAGAGCCGCGGCTTGTCACGTAAGCTGCGGTTCTTTCTTTTTGCGGTTTGCATAACGGGCAGTTGGTAAATAAACGCAAAATCTGTCACATACCCGCTTTACTTTGTTCGGCAAAAAGGATATAATAAAAAGCAACATTAAATCCGGAAAAACAGGAATGAAGAAAAGGAGAAACAATATGGCATATTATTTCAGTGAACCTTCGCATACGTTCAACGAATATCTGCTTGTGCCGGGGTATTCCTCCGCAGAGTGCATCCCGGCGAATGTCAGCCTGCGCACTCCGATTGTCAAGTATCGCAAGGGCGAGCAATCCGCGCTGTATGCCAATATCCCGATGGTTTCCGCTATCATGCAGGCGGTTTCGGACGACCGCATGGCAATTTCATTGGCACAGGAGGGCGGCATCTCCTTTATTTATGGTTCGCAGACCATCGAAAGCGAGGCGGCGATGGTCGCCCGCGTAAAGTCCTACAAGGCGGGCTTTATCGTGTCCGATTCCAATCTGCGTCCCGAGCAGACGCTGGCGGACGTTTTGGAGCTGAAGGCAAAGACCGGTCACTCCACCATGGCGGTCACGGACGACGGCACGGCAAACGGCCGTCTGCTCGGCATTGTTACCAGCCGTGACTATCGCGTGTCCCGTATGGAGCGCGACGTGCCGGTATCTGAATTCATGACGCCGTTTGACAAGCTGGTCACCGCACCGGCGGACACCACGCTCAAGGTGGCAAACGACATCATTTGGGATCACAAGCTCAACTCGCTGCCGCTCGTAGACGAGGAGCAGCATCTGGTTTATATGGTGTTCCGCAAGGACTATGACAGCCACAAGGCCAACTCGCTCGAGCTGCTCGACGAGCATAAGCGCTATGTGGTTGGCGCAGGCATCAATACCCGCGATTATGCCGAGCGTGTTCCGGCACTGGTGGAGGCCGGTGCGGACGTACTGTGTATCGACTCTTCCGAAGGTTTTTCCGAATGGCAGAGCCGCACGCTGGCATGGGTTCGTGAAAACTACGGCGACAGCGTCAAGGTCGGCGCAGGCAACGTGGTCGACCGTGAGGGCTTCCGTTTCCTCGCGGACGCGGGCGCGGACTTTGTCAAGGTCGGTATTGGCGGCGGCTCCATCTGCATCACCCGTGAGCAGAAAGGCATCGGCCGCGGTCAGGCGACTGCACTGATTGAAGTGGCTGCGGCGCGTGACGAATATTATCTGGAAACCGGTGTCTATGTACCGATTTGCTCGGACGGCGGCATTGTGCATGACTATCACTGCACGCTGGCGCTTGCAATGGGTGCGGATTTCCTGATGCTCGGCCGTTATTTCTCTCGTTTTGATGAATCCCCGACCAATAAGGTCAATATCAACGGCAGCTATATGAAGGAATACTGGGGCGAAGGTTCGTCCCGTGCGCGCAACTGGCAGCGTTATGATATGGGTGGCGATAAAAAGCTGTCCTTTGAAGAAGGCGTTGATTCCTATGTGCCGTATGCCGGCTCGCTCAAGGATAACCTTGGTCTGACGCTGAGCAAGGTTCGTTCGACCATGTGCAACTGCGGTTCGCTCTCCATTCCGGAGTTCCAGAAAAAGGCCAAAATTACGCTGGTATCTGCTACCTCGATTGTTGAGGGCGGCGCACACGACGTGCTGCTCAAGGAGACTTCCACAACCAGCAAGTAAGCAAAGCTGCGTCTGAAAAGATTGCCCCGCAGACTAACTGCGGGGCAATTCTTGTCGGAAAGGGGAATGTATATGGAGAGTGAAGTCCACGAGATGGTCGGCGCGGCGCTTCGCATGCTGCACGGGCTGGGCTATCGCGTGCGGCGCAACGGCGGCGTATTTTTGCGCTGGTGTGTGTTCGCGGTGGTCATTGGTCTGGTAGTCGGCGCGGTGGGCGCGGCGTTCCATCTGGCGCTGGAATGGGCAGGGGAAATGCGCGCGGCGTATGCATGGCTGCTGTATCTGCTGCCGTTTGTCGGCGTATTCATTGCGTTCTGGTACAAGCAGGCAGACATGCCGCTCGAGCGCGGTACCAATTTCATCCTGACCTCGGTGCGCGAGAATCATCCGGTGCGGCTGCGGCTGGCGCCGAGCATTTTTGTCACTTCGATTTTGACGCATCTGTGCGGCGGTTCGGCCGGCCGCGAAGGCGCGGCGATTCAGCTGGGAGGTGCGATTTCCGGCAATATAGGACACTGGATGCGGCTGGATGATAAGGACAGCCGTACGATTACCATGTGCGGCATGGCGGCAGGCTTCGCCGCGCTGTTCGGCACGCCGCTGGCAGCGAGCGTTTTCGCCATGGAGGTCATCAGCGTGGGCGTGATGTATTATGCGGCATTGTTCCCGTGTGTGCTGGCGTCCGTAATTGCGCATTATGTCGCGCTTTCTCTTGGCGGCGGGACGACTGCGTTTACGCTTTCCGGTGTGCCGCAGGAGGTTGAGCCTCTGCTGCTGGTCAAGCTGGTGCTGTTCGGTGTGGTCTGTGCGGTGCTGAGCGCTGTTGTATGCATCGTGTTCCATCGTATCGGACACCTTTTCAAAAAGTACATATCCAATCCATATTTGTGCATCGCCGTGGGCGGTCTGGTGGTTGTGCTGGTATCCTTGCTGCTCGGCACGAGGGACTACAACGGCGCGGGCATGGAGGTTATCGAGCGTGCGGTCGCGGGCCAGGCGGGGTATGCGGCGTTTTTCATCAAGCTGGTGCTGACTGCTGTCACCATCGGCGTGGGCTACAAGGGCGGCGAAATTGTGCCCGTTTTGTTCATCGGGGCGACGTTCGGCGCGGCTTATGGCGTCTTTTTCGGGCTTGCGCCCTCGTTTGCAGCGGGGCTTGGCATGACTGCGGTGTTCTGTGGCGTGACGAACTCGCCTCTAACCTCGATTCTGCTGGCGTTTGAGCTGTTCGGCGGCCAGAGCCTTGCATTGTTTGCGCTGGTGATTTCGATTTCTTATATGCTCAGCGGGTATTACGGCTTGTACAGCGAGCAAAAGATTTTGTATTCCAAAATGCGGCCGCAGTTTATCGACCGCAAGACCAAATAACATTGTTTCCGGGAGGAAAAAACATGCACGAATTTAAGGGTGCAATATTTGACATGGACGGCACGCTGCTCGATTCCATGCCGGTGTGGACGCGGTTGACGCAAGGGTATCTGGCAGGGTTCGGGCTGACGATTACAGACGAGGAGTATGCGGCATGCGAAGGCTTTTCCCAGCCGCAGGTGGCTCAGTATTTTGCCGACCGCTATCCGGAGCTGCCCGGCGGCGCGCGGGGACTGATGGAGGGAATGGACCGGCTGATTACCACGCGCTATGAGACGATTGCCAAGCCGAAGGACGGCGTCATCGAATTTCTCGACGGACTGCGTCGCCGCGGGGTAAAAATGGCGATTGCAACGCTGACAGCGCGGCGTCACGCGGAAAAGGCGCTGCGTGACCGGAATATGATGGGCTATTTTGAGTTTATGCTGACCATTGAGGATGTGGGTATTTCCAAGTATCAACCGGATATTTATTTGAAAAGCGCGGAAAAACTGGGGCTTGCGCCTGCCGACTGTATCGTGTTTGAGGATGCGCCCTATGCATGTGCCACAGCCAAGCGTGCAGGATTTCGGGTCTGCGGTATGGTGGAGCCTGCCTATGCGGCGGGGGAAAACGAACTGCGTTCAGTCAGTGATTTTGTAGTCGAGCAGTCATATGGCGAATTACGTGGAAAACTGTAAGAAAGGGCTTGCAATCTCGGTTTTTATCTCGTACACTATATGGTAAGAGTGAAAAGCGGCTGCGCCAGACATGTTCTGGTGCGGCTTCATTTTGGTTAGGGGGAATGAATTTTGGAAGAACAAAATAAAATGGGTACGGCGCGCATGGGGCCGCTGATTTTCTCCATGGCACTGCCGGCGATGATCTCGATGATTATCAACGCGCTGTATAATATTGTGGACAGCATTTTTGTTGCCCAATACTCGCAGAGTGCCCTGGCTGCGGTTTCACTGGTGTTTCCGCTGCAAACACTGGTTGTGGCAATCGGTGTCGGCACTGGCGTGGGTGTCAACTCGCTGATTGCGCGTCGCCTGGGTGAAAAACGCCGTCTGCATGCAAATTCGGCGGCGGAGCACGGTATCGCATTGTCTGTGATTGGCGGCATCGTGTTTTTGGTATTGGGTTTCGGCTTGTCAGGCGTGTTCGTGCGCGCGTTCGGCGCGGCCGAGGATGTCACTGTGCAGGCGATTCAGTATTCGCACATTGCGGTTGGCCTGAGCATTTTCGTTATGATTTCGATGATGTGCGAAAAGCTGCAGCAGTCGACCGGCAATATGATTATTCCGATGTGTCAGGGTTTGACGGGCGCAATCATCAATATTATTCTGGACCCGCTGATGATTTTCGGCATTGGTCCCTTCCCGGAGATGGGCGTGCGCGGCGCAGCGCTGGCAACCGTTACCGGACAGATTTTTGGTATGCTAATCGGATTGTGGGGCGTATTTGTTCATCAGAAGGTTCTGCAAGTGAACATGCGGGAATTCAAGTGGCGTCTTCAGACGGTCAAGGATATTTATCGTGTCGGCTTGCCGGGCATTGTTATGCAGAGCGTGGTGTCCGTGATGACGGCGGGCATGAATGCAATCCTCATTGGTTTTTCGCAGACGGCAGTCAATGTGCTGGCGGTCTATTTTAAACTGCAGACCTTTGTGTTTATGCCTGTGTTTGGCTTAAACCAGAGTGCGCTGCCGGTTATGGGATACAACTACGGTGCGCGCAATAAAAAGCGCCTGTTTGGCGCTTATAAAATTACGCTGACAGCAGCTGTCGTTATCATGTTTATCGGTCTGATTTTGTTCCAGCTATTTGCGGAGCAGATGCTGATGATGTTTGTGGACCGTACGGATGCGGCTGCAATCGACGATATGCTCTCGGTCGGTGTTCCGGCCCTCAAGACCATCAGCCTGTCCTTCCTTGGCGCGGCCTTTGGTATCATCAATTCCACGCTGTTCCAGGCGACGGCCCGCGGCATGAACAGCCTCATCGTATCGGTTTGCCGTCAGCTCGTTATTATTCTGCCGGCGGCATGGCTGCTCGGCCAGTGGAAGGGATTGGATGCCGTCTGGTATTCGTTCCCGATTGCGGAAATCGCTGCATTTTTCATTTCGTATGTGCTGTTGTGGCGTGAGTACAGCACAGAGTTACGGTATCTGGGTGCTGAAAAGGAGAAAAACGTATGAAACGCATTGCAAGCTTTGAAGTGAATCACGACAAACTCAAACCGGGCATGTACACCTCCCGCATTGACGGGGATGTGACAACCTATGATATCCGCATGGTGTATCCGAACGCGGGCACCTATATTCAGCCGGCGGCCGGACACACGTTCGAGCATCTGTTTGCCACCTATGCGCGCAACTCGCGCTTTGCTGAACATATCATCTATTGCGGTCCGATGGGATGTCAGACCGGATTTTACTTTCTGGTACGTGATTTGGCGCCGGCGGACGCGATTGACCTTGTGCGCGAAACGATGGACTTCATTGCGTCCTACGAAGGGGAGATTCCGGGCGCAAGCCGTATCGAATGCGGCAACTATCTGCTGCACGATTTGGCAGGTGCCAAGGCGCTGGCGGCGTCCATGATTCCGGTGCTGAAAGACTGGAAGGAAGAAAATTTAGTATATGAAAAATAATGCTTGCATTTTGCCGTATAATATGGTATCATATCCTTACGACTGCAAGAGAAATTTTGTGATTTCCCGTGGAAAGAGGTGAAACAACATGAAACAGGGCATCCATCCCGAGTACAAGCAGACCACGATCCGCTGTGCCTGCGGCAATGTCATTGAGACCGGCTCCACTAAGGAGAATATCGTCGTTGACGTTTGCTCCAAGTGCCACCCCTTCTTCACGGGCAAGCAGAAGCTGGTAGACACCGGCGGACGTGTTGATCGCTTCAAGAAGCGTTTCAATCTGGACAAGTAAGAGGAAGCCATCGAAACGGTTGCTGACGAAGCGCGTTTCGGTGGCTTTTCTGTTTTCAAACCCGCCCGCACACATGCGGGCATGCCCCGGAGAGGGGAGGAATGAACACGATGACCGAACTGGAAAACAAAACACAGGCCGAGCGCGCCGTGCTGGTTGGGCTGTCCTGCCCGTCCTTCACTGCGCAGCAGGACGCAGACGAGCGCACGATGGATGAGCTGCGCGCGCTGGCCGAGACTGCGGGTGCGGAGGCGGTTGCGATGACCTTGCAGCGTCGTCCTGCACCGGATGCGCGCACCTTCATCGGTGAGGGAAAAGCGGAAGAAGTACGGCAGCTTGCCGAGGCCAATGAGGCCACGCTCGTGCTGTTCGACAATGAGTTGTCTCCGTCGCAGACGCGCAACCTGGAGGAACTGACCAAATGCACCGTGCTCGACCGCTCGGCGCTCATTTTGGATATCTTTGCGCAGCGTGCCCGCACGGGCGAAGGTAAGTTGCAAGTAGAGCTTGCGCAGTATCAGTATATCCTGCCGCGTCTTGCCGGTATGTGGACGCATCTGGTGCGCCAGACCGCGGGCGGCGGCAAAAGCCCGATTGGTACGCGCGGCCCGGGCGAGACACAGCTTGAAACCGACCGCCGTCACATCCGTAAGCGCATCGACAAGCTCAAGGCAGAACTGGAACAGGTGCGGCAGGTACGCGCCGTGCAGCGCCGTCAGCGCAAAAAGACCGAGATGCCGTTGGTTGCCATCGTGGGCTATACCAACGCGGGTAAGTCCACGCTGCTCAATCAGCTGACCGGCGCGGGTATCGAGGCAAACGACCGCCTGTTCGATACGCTTGACCCGACTACGCGCAAAAAGCGCATTTCGGATACGCAGGAGATTTTGCTGAGCGACACGGTCGGCTTTATCCGCAAGCTGCCGCACCATCTGGTCAGTGCGTTTAAGGCAACGCTCGAGGAGCTGGCCTATGCCGACCTATTGCTGCATGTCGTGGATGTATCGGACGAGGATTGGCGTATACAGGCTGAGACGGTCGAGGGCGTTATCGCACAGCTGGGCGCGCAGGAAATCCCGCGCCTGATGGTGTACAACAAGGCGGATAAGTGCGCGCCGGAGTCGCTGCCGTTTTTCCGTCCGGATGAGGGCGTTGCCATTTCGGCTAAGACCGGCGAGGGCGTGGACGCGCTGCTGGCGGCCATTGAGCATGCGCTCGGACGCGGAAAGCATCGCGTTAAGCTGCTGATTCCGTATGCGGACGGCGCCGTGCTGGACATGCTGCACCGGGAGGCACAGCTGGAATCAACCGAGTACGCTGCGGAAGGCACGCTGGTCGAGGCGATTGTGGACGATAAGACTTACGGCCGTGTGGCGGACTATCTGGTTGAGGAATAACGCGCAAATAGAGCTGCGCAAAAACGGGGATACACGATGGAAAAGGACTATTTTGTTCCCTTTGCCGCGTATGGCGAGGATAAATTTGAAGAAAAACGTTCCAAGTTCACCGGACGGCTGTGGCGCGTGGAAACAGCGGAGGAGGCGGTTTCGCGTATTAAGGAAATGCGCGAAACCTATTGGGACGCAACGCACAATTGCTATGCCTACATTCTGCTCGAGGGCAACGTCATGCGCTATTCGGATGACGGCGAGCCGCAGGGCACGGCGGGCATGCCCATTCTGGATGTGCTGCGGCACGAACAGCTGGAAAACTGTCTGTGCGTGGTGACGCGCTATTTCGGCGGCGTGCTGCTGGGCACCGGCGGGCTGGTGCGCGCTTATACCAAGGGTGCGCAAATCGCTGTCGCGGCGGCGGGCGTGCAGCGTATGAGCCTGTTTTCGGTCGCGCTGATTGCGTGTCCATATAATCTATACGAAATGGTGCTGCATCTGCTGCCGGATTACGATTGCGCTGCTGAACAGACCGATTTCGGGGCGGATGTGACGCTGACCGTAACCTTGCCAGCGGGTGGGGAGGAGCGGCTCAACGCGGCGCTGGCCGAAGCGACCGCAGGACAGGTGTACGCTGAGGTGATGGAGACGCGCTTTATGGGCAGGCGTGTAAAATAAAGTGAAAAAAATTGCCCTGAAAAAAAGGATTTTGCAGATGGAGTCAGTATAAATCAAATAGACGAATTTTTGATGCCAGCAGTCAGGGAGGCGCGTGCCGTATGACAATCCGGGAACAGCAGGAGCAGCGGGAGCACCTGACGCTTGCGCCGTGGGCGACCTTTGCGGATGCTTCGCAGGGACGGCAGCGCGAAATGGAGCCGTGCGCCTATCGCACCTGCTTTCAGCGCGACCGCGACCGTATCATTCACTCCAAGGCGTTTCGGCGGCTTAGCCATAAAACGCAGGTGTTTATCTCACCGGAGGGCGACCACTATCGCGCCCGCCTGACGCATACGCTGGAGGTGTCGCAGATTGCGCGCACAATTGCGCGCGCGCTGCGGCTCAATGAGGACTTGACCGAGGCGATTGCATTGGGGCATGATTTGGGTCACACGCCGTTCGGTCATGCAGGCGAGCGTGCACTGGCCGAGGTGTGTCCGTTCGGATTTCGACACAATGAGCAGAGCCTGCGCATGGTCGATTTGATTGAGGACCTGAATTTGACGCAGGAGGTGCGCGACGGCATCATCTGTCATACGGGCGCGAAAAAAGCGGACACGCCTGAAGGACGCATCATCCACTATGCCGACCGCATTGCCTATATTAACCATGATATTGACGATGCCATGCGCGGCGGTCTTATTACAAACACCGATATCCCGCAGTATCTGCGCCGCCGTCTGGGCGACAGCCATGGCAAGCGCATTGATACCATGGTCACCGCGATGATTGAATACGGCACAGCGCATCAGGAAATCGGTATGGATGAACAGGTGCACGACGATATGATGGAGCTGCGCCAGTTTATGTTTGACCATGTGTATCACGGTACCGAGGCGCAGCGCGAGGAAATGCGCGCTAAGACCATGCTGCGCGGTCTGTATGAATATTTCGTAGTCCATCCGGACGAGCTTCCGGGGGATTATTTTGTGCTGATGACGCGCGGCGAACCGCTTGAGCGCGTCGTGTGCGACTATATCGCGTGCATGACCGACCGGTACTCGATTTCGGTTTACACAAAATTATTTATTCCGAAAAGCTGGAATAAGATTGAAGGATAAAAAATCCGGCTATCCTACAAAGGAGGTGGGCGAATGGCGTTTGACCGTGTGTTTCTGGATGAATTATCCGCACGGAACGATATTGTGGATGTCGTGTCCCAGTACGTTCAGCTGAAAAAGAGCGGCGCAAATTATTTTGGCCTTTGCCCCTTCCATAATGAAAAAACGCCGTCCTTTTCGGTTTCGCCCGATAAGCAGATTTTTCACTGCTTCGGCTGCGGCGCGGGCGGCGGAGTGATTACCTTCACGATGAAGGCCGAAGGGTTGGAATTTCCCGATGCGGTCCGCTATCTGGCGGCGCGTGCAGGCATGCAGGTGCCCGAGCAGGGCGAGGCCGACCGGCAGGCAGCCCGCCACCGCGATCGGCTGTACGCCTTGTGTAAAGACGCGGCGCGGTTTTACTATGATACGCTGTGGCAGCCGGAGAACCGCGTGGCACAGCAGTATTTTCTCGGGCGCGGCTTGCACCGGCGCACGATGAACCGATTTGGGCTGGGCTATGCGCCCGACTCGTTCCACGCGCTGCTCGACGCGATGACCGCGAAGGGCTATACGCGGGAGGAAATGCTGGATGCAGGGCTGCTCAGCCGCAGTGAAAAGGGGCGTGTGTACGACCGGTTCCGTGGGCGCGTGATGTTTCCCATCATTGACGTGCGTGGCAATGTGATTGCGTTCGGTGGGCGTGTGCTGGATGATTCCAAGCCCAAGTATCTCAATTCGCCCGAAACGCCGATTTTTCACAAAAGCCGCAATCTATTTGCGCTCAACCTGTCCAAGACTACGAAAAACGGGTATTTTATCCTGGCAGAAGGCTATATGGATGTGATTGCGCTGCATCAGGCCGGATTTGACTGTGCGGTGGCCTCGCTCGGCACGTCGCTGACCGAGGAGCAGGCGCGTATCATCGCCCGCCACACCGACCGCATTGTGATTTCCTACGACGCGGACGGAGCGGGGCAGGCGGCGGCACAGCGCGCGATTGACATTTTGAAAAAATGCGATTTGCAGGTCAAGGTGCTCAAAATTCCGGGCGCAAAGGACCCGGATGAGTTCATCAAAGCCAAAGGGGCGGATGCGTTCCGTGCGCTCATCGAGCGCAGCGAGGACCATAACGCTTACCGACTGGAGCAAATTGCAGCGAAATACGATTTGGAGGATGATGAAGCGCGTGTGCTGTTCCTGCGGGACGCGGCGCGCATGCTTGCCGGCATCGAAAGCAGCATCGAGCGAGAAGTATACGCGGGGCGCGCGGCCAAGATGGCGGGCGTGACTGCCGAGGCGATGAATGTCGAGGTGCGGCGTGAGCTGAACATCCGCCGCAAAAAGCAGAAAGCCGCCGAACGGCGCGAGATTCGCTCACCAATCGGTATGGCGCAGCCCAAGGACCGCACGCTTGCCTATGCGGATGTCAAATCCGCCAAGGCGGAGGAAAACGTGCTTCGCCTGCTGTTTTACGATCAGAAGCTGGCAGTGGGACTGGAAAAAGAATTGCCGCCGGCGTGGTTTTCCGCGCCTGTGCTGCGTAAGATATATGAGCGTGTGCTCGCGCTCGACCGGGAAGGCCAGATGGTGGATATCCTGTCCTTCGAGGGGTGGCTGGAGGTAAATGAGATGAGCCTGCTTTCCGCCATTCTGGATCAGGGCATCCCACCGGGCGAACACCGGCAGGAAATGCAGGAATACATAAATACGATACGAATGCAGCGCGTCAGAGATGGTACGATTACCGAAGCAGGCGAGGACCCGCTGCTGACCTTTGGACGAATAAAAAAACAAAACGCGGGAGGACAAACGATATGACGACAACGGGCAATGCAAACGCACCGGAGCATGCAGTGGACCAACAGCAGGTGCTCAAGGACCTGCTGGCGCTGGGGAAAAAGAACGGACGGCTGACGCTCAAGGAGATTGCGGATGCGCTGAGCCAGCTGGATATGGAAAGCGACGACATCGATAAGTTGTATGAAACGCTCGAAACCATGGGCATAGAAGTTGAAACCGAAGGCGTGCTGGAAAAGGCGCTGGGTGACGACGACGATGAAGTGTTTGAGCCGGACAGCGTGGAGGAGGTTCCGGAAGAGGAGCTGATAGACACCTCTGCCATGGCGGAAACCTTTGCCATTGACGACCCGGTGCGTATGTACCTGAAGGAGATTGGCAAGGTGGATTTGCTCTCTCCGGAGGAAGAGGTGACGCTGGCCGAGCAGATGCAGAAGGGCAACGAGGCAGAGGCCCGCATTGAGGCGGAGGGTGACGCCATCCCGGCGGAAGAGCGTGTGCAGCTGGACCGCGATGTGAAAATCGGCGAAAAGGCGAAAAAGCGTCTGGCAGAAGCAAACCTTCGTCTGGTGGTTTCGATTGCCAAGCGATATGTCGGCCGTGGCATGCTGTTCCTTGATTTGATTCAAGAGGGCAACCTTGGTCTGATTAAGGCGGTCGAAAAGTTCGACTCAACCAAGGGCTTTAAGTTCTCGACCTATGCGACCTGGTGGATTCGGCAGGCGATTACGCGCGCAATTGCCGATCAGGCGCGTACTATCCGCATTCCGGTGCATATGGTGGAAACTATCAACAAGGTTATCCGCGTTTCGCGTCAGCTGCTGCAGGAGCTGGGCCATGATCCCAGCCCGGAGGAAATTGCCAAAGAGATGAGCATGCCGGTCGACCGTGTGCGTGATATTCTCAAGATTGCGCAGGAGCCGGTGTCGCTTGAGACCCCGATTGGTGAAGAGGAAGATTCGCACCTCGGAGATTTCATTCCGGACGATGATGCGCCCGAACCGGCCGAAGCAGCGTCCTTTATGCTGCTCAAGGAGCAGCTGGTTGAGGTGCTCAAGACACTTACTCCGCGCGAGGAAAAGGTGCTGCGTCTGCGCTTCGGTATTGAGGACGGACACACTCGTACGCTGGAGGAAGTCGGTAAGGAGTT
Organism: Agathobaculum sp. LCP25S3_E8; assembly: GCF_052117165.1. Lineage (NCBI taxonomy): Bacteria > Bacillati > Bacillota > Clostridia > Eubacteriales > Butyricicoccaceae > Agathobaculum > Agathobaculum sp. LCP25S3_E8. The sequence continues at coordinate 25,315 of NZ_JBQKJR010000017.1, read as the reverse complement.
CAACGTCACGCGTGAGCGTATTCGCCAGATTGAGGCAAAGGCGCTGCGCAAGCTGCGTCATCCGTCACGCTCGAAAAAGCTCAAGGATTTTCTGAACTAATCATAAAAAAGCAAGCGCCCCCCAAAAGACAGACCATATCCAATCGGAAAATGGTTCGGCTTTTGGGGGGCGCTTTGTGTGAAGAAAAGGGATAGATTTTAAGCGTTTACGATGCGGCCTGTATCGGCTGATTCGCGGGCCAGCAGAGCAAGGCGGCTGTCCTCGAGCGATTCGGACAGGTCAAGCAGACCCGAGCCATGGCCCTCCAGCGTGTGAATGAAATCTTCAAAAATCATGGGCGGATGCTCAAGCGGCACCGGCTGGGAGCCGTCGTTTTGGTCGTTGATGAGGTAAACCGCATCGCCGCGCACCTCGATAACGCCGTGCGTACCCGCGGCGCGTACGCGGTCATCCCCATGGGTTGCTGCGTTGGCCGGACGAAGATAGTCGGCGCTGACCTGTGCGCAGACATCGTTTTCCATTGTCATCATCAGCTGTGCCGTGACCTCCAAGTCCTCATATCCTTGATTGGCAGTTGTCGAATGATGAGCAAAGATGGTCTTTGCGGCATGCGGATATAAATAACGGATGAAATCAATGCCATGAATGGACACCCATGGAATCAATCCGCCGTGCTGTGCACGATGACGGAAAAAGGGCGCACGCTGACCGAGTCGATAGGATTTTTGCGCGGTCAGCAAACGGATTTCTCCAATGGCACCCGCATCGACCAACTGCTTCGCGGTGTAGAACCAGGGGTCATAGCGTGCAGTCTGCATGGCCCACAGCAGAGCAGGAGAGGCGGCCGCTGCTTGCTGCACGCGCGTCAGGCCGTCTAGGGTGAATGCCAGCGGCTTGTCACAGTAAACATGAATGCCGCGCGCAAGCGCCTGACAGGTCATCGTTTCATGGTCGCAAAACATACCGTCTACAACCAGAACATCCGGTTGAGCATCGTCAATCATGGTCAGATAGTCAGGATATTCCATCGGTGACAGACCGAGTTTCGCAAAATCATCCAGCACTTCCGTCATGGGTTCACCGGTCCACGTGCGGCACCAGCCTGCAATTTCTACTTGCGGCAAACGGGGGAGTGCGCGGGTGACGGTGGCTGCATGGCCGGAGTTTCCTGCAATGCAAATACGAATCATATGTGTATCTCCTCTTTTTTGCGGAATCGTTCGCCGGAAAAAGCATGATACCCTTCCAGTCGGATGTTGGTCGGGCGATGCGCCCAGTCAAAACCGCATTCGGAAGGCAGTTTCCCGGTTTGGAAGCAGGTCCAGGCATCGTCGGCTAGGCCGCGCATAAACACACCGGGTTCCGGCGTGGAAACGTGCTCCATGCGGTCTGCGGGCAGCGGATAGACATCGGCCTGATCGAAAATGGCATTGCACATGGTCAGATGCGGCAGAACGGTATCTGGTGTACAGGGCACCTCCACGCTGGGGTCAGCGGCAACCGCTATCATGGTGCGCAGTTTCTGTGCAACGTGATATTCGCCTAAGGCGGCCCCATAGTTTTTGGTGCTGCCGTCATCAAAGGTGGCGATAATTTCCGCGGAATCATCGTTGCCCGAGGCGGTGACAACCGCATGCTCAAACGTATATTGCAGGATTGGGTCTACGTTGCGGTCTCCCGAGTGGGTCAGAGCCAAGAAAAAGTCACAGCCGGACGCGAATTTGCCTGAAACAAATGCGGTATCAAAGGTTTCAATCCCTTTGCCGTTGTACAGCTCAACGGCCAGACTTTTCGGCATGGCCGCAGTGTCAAAGCGGTCGCCCAGCACAAAACAGGTGTTATGTAAATAGTGTGCGGTTGCGTTGGTCAGGATGGAGTCCAGCACCCAATGGCCCTGTGCGTCCCGAATATGACCGCGCCAAGGACTGTTGTAATAGCTGTCATAGCGCTGCCAGGAGACATAGGTGCGCAGGGATTTGGGCGCGCCCAGCAGACCGGCTTGTATGTCGCGCTTGAGGTTCTGGATGGGGTCGCAGAAGGACATCTGAAATCCAACTCCCAGCTTGCGGCCGGAAGCAGATACTGCGGCGCGAATATCCAGTGCATCCTGCAAAATGGGGGCAAGCGGTTTTTCGCACAGCACATGTGCGCCGTGCCGGAGCGCCAGCAGGCATTGTTCCTTGTGCAGATGAATAGGGCTGGCGATGAGCACCAGATCGGCGGAACTGGCAGCAAAAAATTCTTCCGGGGTACGGTACATTGGTACCTCCTGAGCAGTCAGCTGGGTGTAGCGAGGTATCTTTTCGTAAAACGGGTCGATTGCCGCCACCAGTCGATAGCTTTCCGGATCGACAAAGCGTTCGAGCAGCCCCAGACAGTAGTCCCCGTATCCGCCTGCGCCGATGATTGCCAGATTGATGGTTTTCATATGCGTCCTCATCCTTTTTTCAAATTCTGCTCCAAAGGGCAGCGTAATTTTCTGGTTTTCATTGTATCGCAGCCGCGTCCCGACTGGTGGGATGCAGTTGCGCAATAATATGTAAAATATGCTATATTTGTTCACGTTCTCGATAGCGCAGCGGGGTGTATCCGGTTTCCCGGCGAAAGGTGCGGATAAAGTTGTTGACATCGGAAAAGCCGGCATGGAACGCGACTTCGCTGACAGGAAAATCCGAGTGGATGAGCAGGTCTTTAGCCGCGGCCAGACGGGCCTGTACCAAATATTGCTTGGGGCTGTATCCCGTCAGGCTCTTGAAGCAGTGGGTCAGATAGCAGGGCGTTAAAAAGACACGTTCCGCCAAATCACTGACTCGGATGGGTTCGGCGTAGTGTGTATCAATGTAATGCTGGACGGCAAAGACTGCGGTCTTACCGGCCTGCGAGGTGGCGTCAAACAGCGCAGGACGCAGTCGGCACAGCAAAATGAGCAGTTCGGAAATCAGGCTCATGTGCATGACGCCCGCAAATGAGTCCTGTATATGCTGCTCTTCCAGCAGTCGTCGGAAAATCAACTCAAAGCGTTCCATATGGTCGGATACGTCATATCGGTGGCAGAAACCCTGCGGACGGCTGCGCAGAGGCATGAGCAGCCGCCGGTCGGTAATCAACCGCTCGGTCATGTCCGGGTTCAAAATCACATAGTAGCGTTCATAAACCGGCGTGCGCAGTTCGAGAGAGTGTTCTTCAAATCGACCGATAACAAAAACCGAACCCGGTCCACCATCATAGGCTGCATCGCCAATATGAATGCGGATGTGCCCCTCCCGAATGAACAAAAGCTCATAGGCATTGTGGAAGTGGATGCGGATGGCGGTATCGCTGTCTTTAAAACAGCATTCCTGCATCACGGCGTTTTGCTCCATGGGGAAACCTCCTGATATCGCAAAATTTACATATTATCACACAACTTGATATGACTTTCTATCTGTCGGCTATTATATCATAACATTACAGTTGCTGCGCAGAAAAGCCTGAATTTCGTCAAAAAATTCTCTTTGTGCAAAGACGGCAGCGCAAGAAGAGTGAGAAGGAGGATTTATATATGGAGCATGAAAAGTTCCATTATAAGACAAAAAAGGAGTTGATTGAGAAGCTAGAGGAGATGGAAGTACATCTTCCTCTGTCGGATAACATCGATGTATTAAAGCGGCCGGTTTTAATTGGTGCAAAGACCGCAGCAAATTCCATTGCGATTCAGCCGATGGAGGGCTGCGACGGAACGGCGGACGGCAGTCCGGATAAACTAACCTTGCGCAGATATGACCGATTTGCAAAAAGCGGTGCCGGTCTAATATGGGCGGAAGCGGTTGCTGTTCTTCCCGAGGCACGCGCCAATCCGCGCCAGTTATGGATTCATGAGGAAAACCTGTCGGATTTCCAAAAATTTGTGGCCGATATCAAACAAGCCTGCATGCGGGAAAACGGCTTCGAGCCGATTGTGATTATGCAGGCGACCCATTCGGGGCGCTACTCCAAGCCGGAAGGTGTACCGGCGCCGCTGATTGCGTACAACAACCCGATTTTTGAAGGGGACAATCCGATTGCGTCTGACCGCATCGTGTCGGATGATTACTTGTTTGCGCTCGAAGAGAAGTTTGCCGATGCGGCCCGTTTGGCTGAACGGGCAGGCTTTGACGGCGTGGATATCAAGTGCTGTCACCGTTACCTGAACAGTGAACTGCTGTCCGCGTATACGCGCAAAGGCGCTTTTGGCGGCAGTCTGGAAAACCGAACCCGGCTGCTGCGCCATGGCGTCAAAAACGCGATGGACGCAACCGGAAAGGACTTTATCGTCACTTCGCGTCTGAATGTCTACGACGGCTTCCCATATCCATACGGTTTCGGCGTGCGTTCGGATGCAGGGGCGGAAGTCGACCTGACGGAGCCGCTCGAACTGGTCGGCCGTCTGCATAACGAACTGGGAATGCAGCTGCTCGATGTGACCATTGGCAACCCCTATTTTAATCCGCACGTCAATCGGCCGTATGACAATGGTCCGTATATTCCGAAGGAGCACCCGCTCGAAGGCGTGGCCCGCATGTATCACTGTGTCAGTACGGTGCAGAAGGCGTATCCCGGTTTGAAGGTGATTTCGTCCGGTCTGAGCTATTTGCGTCAGTTTGCAGGCAATCTGGCTGCGGGCGCGGTGGAAGAGGGCGGCTGTACGATGGCGGGATTTGGCCGCGAGGCGTTTGCTTATCCGCAGTTTGCCCATGACCTGCTGCACACCGGCAAAATGGACGAGCGGAAGTGCTGCATTGCATGCGGCAAGTGCACCGAGCTGATGCGTGCCGGTTCCACTGCGGGCTGCGTCATTCGTGACCCGGAATATCTGCCAATTTATCAGCGCGATGTACAGGGCAAGCAGTAAAGGGGGCAACTTACATGCAGAAAATCGCACTGGTGACCGGTTCCCGTCGGGGCATCGGTTTGGGTATCGCCCGCGCACTGGGCAAGGAAGGCTATTTTGTTGTGGTTTCAGCGACTGCGACACAGGATGACGCAGTCATAGAGAAATTGCAGGCAGAGGGTGTGGATTGCATCTACCTTCCGTGCAACATTGCAGAGCGCGAGGACCGGGAGCGTATTTTGGAGGATGTCTGTGCGCGATATGGCCGGTTGGACGTTCTGGTTAACAATGCGGGTGTTGCACCGGCGGTGCGCTTGGATCTGTTGGAAACTACCGAGGAGAGCTTTGACCATCTGATGCAGATAAATCTCAAGGGGACATTCTTCATGTGCCAGCTGGCAGCGCGCAAGATGATTGATTTGCAGCAAAAGGGACTGCCGGATTATGTTCCCCGCATTGTGAATATCTCTTCGATGTCGGCCTACACCTCATCCACCAGCCGCGGAGAATACTGCATCTCTAAGGCAGGCATCTCCATGACGACCAAGCTGTTTGCCGACCGCCTGGCAGAGTACGGGATTCCGGTTTTTGAGGTGCGTCCGGGCATCATTCAGACCGACATGACCGCAGGCGTGACCGAAAAATATCAGAAGCTCATTGCGGAAGGCATTACGCCAATCAAGCGGTTTGGTCAGCCGAAGGATGTAGCGGACTGTGTCTGTGCGGCGGTCAGCGGATTGCTGGACTTTGCAACCGGGCAGGTGCTCAATGCTGACGGCGGGTTCCACATCCGCCGCTTGTAAGGGGACTTACGGTATGATAAAGACTTCGATTTGCTGCGCAGGGCAGATCATGCCGGTTTATGCGCTGGATACGCTGGTGGTTGGCACGGGATGTGCGGGGTTTAATGCGGCTGATTGGCTGTATGATCTCGGTCGGACCGACCTTGCAATTGTGACAGAGGGCATTCAGATGGGCACCTCACGCAATACCGGAAGTGACAAGCAGACCTATTACAAGTTGTCTCTGGCGTCAGACGGTGCGGATTCCGTGCAGGAGATGGCGGAAACGCTGTTTTCCGGCGGCAGCGTCAACGGCGATACCGCTTTGGCCGAGGCGGCGGGTTCGGTGCGCAGCTTTATGAAGCTGGCAAATCTGGGCGTACCGTTTCCAACCAACGAATACGGCGAATATGTGGGGTATAAGACCGATCATGACCCGCGGCAGCGCGCGACCTCAGCCGGGCCGCTGACCTCACGCTTTATGACCGAGGCGTTGGAGCGCAGTGTGCAGCGCAAGGGGATTCGAATTTTCAATCATATGCAGGCTGTGCGGCTGCTGGTGGAAGACGGTAAGGTGTTTGGTCTGCTGGCGCTCGATTTGACCCGTCCCGGACCGGATGGCTGGACGCTGTTTGCCTGCGAACACATCCTTTTGGCGACCGGCGGACCGGCAGGGGTATACGATGCTTCGGTTTATCCATGCGGGCATGTGGGAATGACCGGCATGGCGCTCGAAGCCGGGGCCAAGCTGGTCAATTTACAGGAATGGCAGTACGGCTTGGCCTCGACCGATTTCCGTTGGAATGTGTCGGGCACCTATCAACAGGTGCTGCCGCGGTATATCTCGGTGGATGCGGACGGAAACGAGCGGGAATTTCTGCTCGATTACTTTGATACGCCGTCGCAGGCACTGGACGCGGTTTTTCTCAAGGGATATCAGTGGCCGTTTGACGTGCGCAAGGTGCATGGTTCCTCGCGGATTGATTTAATTATCCATCACGAAACCGTTGATTTGGGACGTCGTGTATATATGGATTTCCGCACGGACCCGACCGGGCTGGATTTTTCTGCACTTTCGGAAGAAACCTGTCAATATCTCAGAAATTCGGGCGCGCTCCTGCCGACCCCGATTGCAAGACTGGCAAAGATGAATCCGGATGCAATCGAGCTGTATCGGGCACACGGGATTGATTTGAAAACCCAGCCGCTTCGGGTTGCGGTTTGCGCCCAGCATAATAATGGCGGCATTGCAGTGGATGTCAACTGGCAGACCAATATTCAGGGGCTGTATGCGGCGGGAGAATGTGCGGGCACGTTTGGCGTGTATCGTCCGGGCGGTTCCGCGCTCAACGCCTGTCAGGTGGGGTCGATGCGTGCGGCCGAGCACATTGCCTATACGACAAAACCGCAGCGGTTTTGCATGGAACAGCTGGAACAGCAGGTGGAGCATGTGCTGACCGGCTGGCTGACCGAGGTGATGTCTTGTCTGGAGCATTGCGACGAAAGGAGCACTTCCTACACCATACGGCGGGAGATGCAGCAGCGGATGAGTGCGCAGGCGGCGCATATCCGCGATTTGACCGCGTTGAAAACGCTGGAAACGACGCTGGACACCGTTTTGCAGAGCTTTTTCACGGATTATAAGCTGGCAGCAGTGGGCGGCTTAGCCCAGATGCTGCGCACCCGAGATGTGCTTTTGAGCCAACGCGCTGTGGTATCGGCCATGCGGCTTGCCGCCGAAAAGTGGGGCAGCCGCGGTTCAGGACTGGTGCTAGACCCGGATGGCACAGACTGCGGAAGCGGTCTGACCGGCTACCGCTATCGAGCGCCGCAATCCGCCGGCATGGACAAACAGCTCATCACCGAAATGAAAGCGGATGGGATTTCCTCTTCCTTTACACCCATCCGTCCCATTCCGGTGCGTGATGACTGGTTCGAAACAGTCTGGAGCGGCTACCGCGCGCGAACAGGCAGGGAAGGCGCCTCCAATCAGTCGGATAGACCGAGCTGTTCGGTGTGAAGCTTTTTAAACTGATTGGGGCTGACCCCATACCATTTGCGAAAGGCGCGATAGAATCCGGTATGGTCGCTGAAGCCGCAGAGTTCCCAGACCTTAGCGACCGGAACACCGGCCAAGATGCTGTTTTTCCCCGCAAGCAAGCGCATCTGAATGACATATTGATAGTAAGAAATATGCATATTTTGTTTGAATAAATGGGAAATATGATATTTGTTGGTGTAAAATACCGCTGCGAGCTTGTCCAGCGACAGGTCGCCGTTTAAATTGTTCTGCACATAATGCAGGATATCGGTCAGAAGCGACACATGCACGCCGCCCTGCACCTGTTCGGTTTCAGCGGCAAGCGCTCGATTGTACAGGGTCAGAATGTGCATGATGACCGAGATACCCTCTGTTCGGTAGCACAGTGAGCGCTCGTGATAGGAGGTAAACAAGGTTACAAAGCTGCCGCGCAGCGTGATGACAGAAGCCTCGTCCCCACGGAACAAATAGCGTCCCTGGATGTCCTGCTGGAGAAAATAACCGCAGTCGGCATCCTGCCGGATGAGACGGCTGAGCGCATTGGCCGATATCCACACGACATAACGTTCATACGGAATGTCAAAGTCATGAAACACCGGATTGTGCAGCACATTCGGCGGAATAATCAGAAGGTCGCCGGGATGTAAATGGAACTGTTGGTCGTCAACGATATAATCCACGTGTCCGCCTGAAAAAAAGTACATCTCATAAAACTCGTGGTAGTGCGGCTCCACGTCATGGTAGTCGTTATCCACTGCATGCTCGACTTCAAAGTCATGCTCAGTCATGTAGTGCTTGAACAGCCAGGACTGTCGCTCTCGGTCATTTTTTTTCATCGCGGAACATCCTTTCCACCTTTGGTTATATTCGACAAGAAATGGGGATTTGGTTTAGGCAAATTTGCTATTCGTTGTAAAATAAAAGCAAGAATCACAATATTTAAACCAAAAAATATCATTTATTTTGAAAAAGATTGTTTTTATAATGGTAGCACAAAGCACGAACAGAGGCAAGTTATTGCGGAAAAACTTTGCTGGAACCGTGCATCTGCATACCGGCATGCAAGAGGCGTTCCGACGGGAACGCGGAGAACAAACAGGATTGCACAGAAAGAAGGAGGTATTTTCCTCATGAAAAGCATGATGAAACGATTGGTGGCGGGCGCTGTCGCAGCAGCGGCGCTGACCGCTTTGACAGGATGCAGCGGCGGGAGTCAGGACCCCAAGCATCTGCTGATAGCGCATGGTCATGGCGATTGGCATCCGGTCAACATTGGTTTGGAAACGTTCGCCCAAGAGATGGAGGCGGAGACCGATTACACGTTTGACATTTATCCCAACGGTCAGCTGGGAGATGACAGCGCAATGATTCAGCTGGTCAAGGCCGGCGTTATGGACGTTGCCAAGGTCAGTGCAAGTGCGCTGGAGCAGTTCAATTCGGCTTATTCCATTTTCTCTCTGCCTTATGTATTCCAGTCCACAGAGCATTACTTCAACGTCATGAACAATTCCGAAGCGGTGCAGGAGATTTTTAACTCCACCCGTGAGGATGGCTTTATCGTGATTGGCTGGTTTGATTCGGGTTCCCGCTCGATTTACACCACCAAGGATGGTCCGGTAGAGTCTCCCGAAGATTTGCATGGTTTGAAAATCCGTACCCAAAGCTCGCCGACGTCGGTTGCCATGATTAACGCGATGGGCGGCTCGGCTACGCCGATGTCCTCGGGCGAGGTTTACACCTCCTTGCAGCAGGGCATTATTGACGGCGCGGAGAACAACGAGACCGTTCTGGTAGACGACGGTCACGGTGAGGTTTGTAAGTCCTATACCTACACCCAGCATCAGTATGTTCCGGATATTGTCATCATGTCGGTCGATACGTTTGATTCCATGAGCAAGGAAGACCAGCAGAAGGTTTATGATGCCATGGCGGACGCTTGGGAAGCGCACGAGCAGGAATGGCTGAAAATCGTAGAACGCAATAAGGAAGGCGCGAAAGAAATGGGCGTCCAGTTCTATGAGATTGATAAGACCCCCTTTATCGAGGCATGTAAGCCTCTGCAGGAAGAATTCTGCGCAGAGAGCGAGGATAACGCCCGCTACTTTGCGGATTTCCAGAGCTACCTGAAGTAAGGAGGAAGAGAAATGAGAAAAGTCATTGACAAAATCATCGAAGTGCTCTGCACTTTGATTATGGGGTATATGGTTCTGGCCGTTTGCTGGCAGGTCATCACCCGTTTTATTCTCAAAAATCCGTCTACGCTGACGGAGGAGATTCTCCGTTATTTGCTGGTGTGGACGACAATGGTCGGCGGCGCATACGCTTACGGCCGCCACAAGCACCTCTCCATCAATATTTTGACCAAAAAGCTGCCGTTTGTCGGTCAGAAGATTTTGGATATTGCGGTGCAGGCCGTGGTGATTGCATTCAGCATTATTGTTATGATTGTCGGTGATCTGCGTTTGGTAGAAACCACTTCCAACCAGATTTCCGCGGCATTGCATCTGCCGATGCCGTTTGTATACGCCAGCATTCTGGTCGGCGGTATCCTGATTATCTTCTATGCGTTGATTTTTATTGCAGAAGACCTGAAGGCCATTGCGGAACACCGTGCGGATGCACCGGTTGCCGAACAGAAGTAAGAGAGGAGAGAAAGAAACATGAGTGTATTACATATCGGCCTGCTGCTGTTGGCCAGCTTTTTCCTGTTGCTCGCCTTGAGCGTTCCGGTTTCGATCAGTCTGATCGTTTCCTCTCTGATTACCGTTTCCACCATGCTGCCGCTTGACCTTGGCACCTTTGTTGCCTGCCAGAAAATGGTCTCCGGTGTTGACAGCTTCTCGCTGCTCGCCGTACCGTTCTTTATTCTGACCGGTGTCCTGATGAATACCGGCGGTATTGCGCACAGGCTAATCAATCTGGCAAAAGTGTTGGTTGGCCGCATCCCCGGCGGTCTTGCGCATACCAATATCGTTGGTAATACCATGTTCGGCGCGCTGTCCGGTTCGGCTGTTGCCGCGTCTATTGCCGTTGGCGGCGTCATGCTGCCGATGGAGGAGGAAGCAGGCTATGACAAAAAGTTTGCCGCTGCGGCAAACGTCGCTTCTGCGCCGACCGGCCTGATTATTCCGCCGTCCGGCATCCTCATCATTTACGCGGTTCTGTCCGGTTCCTCGGTTGTCGGTATGATTATGTCCGGCTACGTACCCGGTATCCTGTGGTGCTTGGCCTGTATGGCGGTTGCTTACATCATTGCAAAGAAGAACAAGTATCCGACCAGCGAGCGCGTTCCCGCTAAGGTTCTGTTCCAGTATTTTGTCGATGCAATCCCCAGCATTTTCCTGATTGTCATTATCATTGGCGGCATTTGCTCCGGTATTTTCACCGCCACCGAGTCTGCGGCTGTCGCGGTTGTCTATACGCTCTTCCTTGCCATGGTGGTCTATAAGAGCATCAAGCTGTCCGACCTGCCGGGCATTCTGCGCGATGCCTGCGAAACCACTGCGGTTATCATGTTCCTGATTGCTGCATCTGCGGTCATGAGCTTTGTTCTGTCCTTCACCGGCCTGCCGACCGCAATCGGTGAAGCGCTGCTGAGCGTTTCGGATAACAAGTATGTCATCCTGCTGCTCATCAACCTGCTGCTTCTGGTTGCCGGCATGTTCATGGACATCACTCCGGCTGTACTGATTTTCGCCCCGATTTTCCTGCCGGTTGTCACCAGCTTCGGCATGGACCCCATTCACTTTGGTATTATGATGGTCATGAACCTGGGCGTCGGCAATATCACCCCGCCGGTCGGCTCATCGCTGTTCTCAGGCTGTCAGGTATCCGGAATTGATATGGAGGATATGATTAAGCCGTTGCTGCCGTTCTATGCGGCGATTTTCGTAGCCCTGATGCTGGTTGCATATGTGCCGTGGTTCTCCATGGTCATTCCCAACATGGTTATGGGCTAATCAAACAGCACCCCCTTTCTTTCGGCCGGTGAGGTCCGGCCATACTCCCCACGACGGATGCGGGGCGGACAAATCTGTCCGCTCCGCGTTGGCGACTCTGCGGCACCTCAGCGCCCGCACCAGTCCGGGCTTGAGATGCGCGATATGACACAAAAATCAATGCAAAGGAAGAAGCAAGATGATATATCACGTTCAGAATTTCGGTGCAAAGGCCGACGGCGTCACCAACGATGCTGCTGCAATTCAGGCGGCAATTGATGCCTGCTCTGCGGCGGGCGGCGGACGTGTTGTTCTGGAAAGTGGAAAAACCTATTATGCCAGCTCAATTGTTCTCAAACCCGGTGTAGACCTGCATTTGGAGCGCGGCAGCCTGCTCAAAGCGCACGAGGATATCCATACATATGTGCACCCGAATGAGGGGCAGAAAGATGACGGCATCGAACACATCGGCACGCCAGTGACGCTTAAGCCGTCCTATGCGTTTATTTATGCAAAGGATGCGGACAATATCGCTATCTCAGGACCGGGCACCATTGACGGAAATGCCTATGCCTTTGTAAAGCGTGTCAGCCCTTACTACGTCACCGGTGATTTTTATCCGCGGCCGACGCTGATTTACGTAGAGCACTGCAACCATATTTCTTTTACCGAGGTTGTTCTGCAAAACGCACCGTTCTGGACACTGCATCCGGCAGGGTGTGACGACGTGCTGATTTCCCAGATTCGGATTTTAAACGATTTGGATGTAGCAAATTCCGACGGCATTGACCCCGACCATTCGACAAATGTGCGCATCATTGGCTGCCATGTGACCTGCGCCGATGACTGCATTTGTCTGAAATCTTCAGCAGGCAACATGGAGTACGGCCCAACTAAGAATGTGATTATTTCAAACTGCACGCTGATTTCCACCTCGGCTGCACTGAAAATCGGCACTGAGGGAACGGGGAATTTTGAGAATGTTCTGGTGGACAACTGTATCATCTCCGGTTCTAACCGCGGTATTTCCATCCAAATCCGAGATGGCGGCAACGTCAGCAATGTATCGTTTTCCAATATCATCATTGAAACCCGACGCTTTGCCGATTGCTGGTGGGGCTGTGCAGAGCCGATTACCATTACCACCCACGACCGTGACGAACATACCAAGTCCGGCCACATTTCCAATATTCGCTTTTCCAACATCACCTGTGACAGCGAAAACGGCGTCTTTTTCTCGGGCAGCGTAGGAAACGAGATTGAGGATGTCTGGATGGAAAAGGTACAGGTCACCATGCGTGCAAAGACCAAGTGGCCGCGCGGCCTGTATGACCTGCGGCCGGGTTTGAATCGCGGTGGTTCAGGCAGCGACTCCACTACGGTTTCGGCGGCTGAGGGGCTGTGTGCAGGAATTGAGAAAATGGCGTCTCCCGGATTCTTTTTGCGCGATGTGAAGGGGGTTACCCTGCGCGATTGCCGCGTTCGCTTTGAGGGCGATGATTTATCCGATTTTGGAGAAGCCCTGCGCACCGAGCGCTGCACCGAGGTATCGGTCGAGAACTTCCGTGGAAAGGCGGCCCGTCCGGGTTTGGCCGATCAGGTAATGGAGTAAGGGGAAGACTATGTGCAGATAGGGAAGAAGCAGTGCTGTTGCCTGCATCTTCTGGACACAGATTCCAATATAATCAACAAAGGAGGCTCTTCTTGATGAAGAGCCTCCTTTGCTGATTTGGCGGCGCTTGTCGTTTAGCCTGAACTCAAAGTAGTAGCTCCATGTCTTTCCGCGCTTGCGGACAAAACTGGTCATAAAAATAACCCTTTCTTACCGTAAAACCGTATGGTAAAGTAGGGATACTGACGGATGTAGGAATTTATCAGTACCCCATGTCCCGCTCTGGTGTTGCAGCACCGGGGCGGGATTTTCTATTATCACAATAACTATGATAAAGCTATATCATGTAAGTTTTATATCGATTCGAATGGTGAATTTGCTCGCTTTATTTCAATGCAACATGTTATTTGCATGAATTGCCTTGAAGAAAAAATCTGTACGCCTTAGATGATTTGCATATCTTTAATTGTTACATTTCCACGATTCACGACAAGAAAGTTGATCTCTTCGACATTACTCCACTTTGTATAGTGCATATTAAAATCAGTTATGAATGTACGGAGAGCGCTTCCGTCCGTCGCAGGCGGCGCGGGAAGGCTCGGCAGTCCCGCCGCACCTCAAGGTCACGCTGTCCAACGGCATCGTGGTCGAGCGCAAGGGAAAGAACCAGCGCAAGCGGGCGATGGCGGACATGCTCGCGCAGCAGGTGGACACGCTGCAGCGCAAGGACTGGGCCGAGCTGATGTGTACGCAGTATGTCTGTGACAAGTACCAGAAAAAGAGTATCGAGGAATTTGGCTACGGCAAGGGCTACACCTATCTGTCCGAGGAGTTCGGGCGGCTGCTCAACCAGCTGAGCGAGGTCGTGGAACGCGGCGTGCATGTCGTCGTCACCGCGCACGCCAAGATGCGCAAATTCGAGCAGCCGGACGAGCTGGGCGCGTATGACCGCTGGGAGATGAAGCTCTCGGCCAAGAATGCACCGCTTGTCAAAGAGTGGGCGGACATGGTGCTGTTCGCAAGTTACAAGACCTATGCCGTCAAGACCGAGAGCGGCAAGGTCAAGGGGCAGGGCGGGGAGCGCCGCATGTACACGGCGCACCACCCTTGCTGGGATGCGAAGAAAACCGCTTCGGCCTTGTGCCTGAGTTGCCGTTTGCGTTCGCTGAGATCGCGTCCGTGATCGGGGAAATCCCGTCGATTTCTGAACCCGTGCCGCAGAATGAGCCGAAACCGGTCAATTCCCCGGTAAATCCGGCGCAGGAAGTAGAGGGAAACCCAGCTCCTGCGCAGGACGACGGCCTTGTGCCGGACATTCCGGACGGCATCCCGCAAGCGCTCGCCGACCTGATGCGTGCAAACAACGTCACCGCAACCGACATCCAGACCGCCGTTTCCGCCAAGGGGTATTTTCCGCTTGGCATGGAGATCACGGACTATCCGAAGGACTTCATTGACGGCTGCCTGATCGGCGCGTGGGATCGGGTGTATCAGGTCATTCTGCAGGAGCGCGAAAATATCCCGTTTTAATGAAGGAGGAATTTACCCATGAACGAAACCACAATGGAACGCGAACTCGGCTGGGAAGACGAGATCGAAAACGAAGGCAGCCCGCGCCGCGTGCTGGAAGCGGGAGAATACCCGTTTACCGTAGAGAGCTTTGAACGCGCCCGCTTTGGCGGTTCGGAAAAGGTGCCGCCCTGTCCGCAGGCGATCGTGCATCTGCGCATCGACACGCCGAAACGCTTGCAGCCTTTGAGCGCGGCGATTATAACGTGCTGTGCAATTCGATGCTGCTGACCGAGGGCTGGGACTGCCCGAGCGTGGACTGCATCGTTGTGCTGCGCCCGACCAAGGTGCGCAGCCTGTACAGCCAGATGGTCGGCCGCGGTACGCGCCTGTTCCCGGGCAAAGACCACCTGCTGCTGCTCGACTTCCTGTGGCATACCGAGCGGCACGAGCTGTGCCACCCGGCGCATCTGATTTGCGAAAATGAAGAGGTCGCCCAGCGCATGACCGAAAACATCGAAGCTGCCGGCGCGCCGGTGGACATTGAGGAAGCGGAGCAGGAAGCCCGCGAAGAAGTAGTCGCAGCGCGCGAGGAAGCGCTTGCCAAGCAGCTGCACGAGATGCGCAGCCGTAAGCGCAAGCTGGTCGATCCGCTGCAATTCGAGATGTCCATTCAGGCGGAGGATTTGTCCGGCTATGTACCGGCGTTCGGCTGGGAAATGGCGCCCGCAAGCGACAAGCAGCGCAGCGCGCTTGAAAAGTGGGGCATTTTGCCGGATGAGATCGACAACGCCGGTAAGGCAGCCAAGCTGCTCGATCGTCTCAGCGCGCGACGGGCGGAAGGGCTGACCACCCCAAAACAGATTCGTTTTCTCGAGGGACGCGGCTTCCAGCACGTCGGCACATGGCAGTTTGAAACGGCAAAGAACCTGATCGATCGCATCGCTGCCAACGGCTGGCGCATCCCGCATGACATCAATCCGCAGGAATATATAGGAGCGTAAATGGAACGAAATGAGCTGGACCTGAAACAGGCGCTTGCTTACATCGAGCCGATGAGCCTTTCCTATCAGGAGTGGGTCGGCGTCGGCATGGGACTAAAGGAAGCAGGACTTCCGGTTTCCGTATGGGACGAATGGTCGAGACGGGACGCGCGCCGGTATCACGCCGGCGAGTGCGCCCGCAAATGGGAGACCTTTCGCGGGACAGGCAACCCGATCACGGCGGGAACAATCGTGCAGATGGCGCTTTCCAGAGGCTGGCGGCCGGAACGAGACGGCGGGCATGAACTGGGCTGGGAGGCGGAGATCGGCGCGAAGGACGACCCGTACCGTGTGGTTGACCCGCACTGGGTTGAGGGACGCGATATTGCAGAGCCGGCGGACTGGCATCCCGTGCAGCAGCTCATCACCTATCTGGAGACGCTGTTCGACTCGACCGAGACAGTCGGCTATGTGACGCGCAGCTTCGAGAAGGACGGCAAGTACATGCCGACCAAAGGCGACTGGTCGCGCACGGCGGGCAGGCTGATCGAAGAACTGTCCCGCTGCAAGGACGATGTGGGCGCGGTGCTGGGCGATTACAACCCGGCGGTCGGCGCGTGGATTCGCTTTAACCCGCTCGACGGCAAGGGTGTGCGCAACGAGAACGTGACCGATTTCCGGTATGCGTTGGTCGAGTGCGACGGCATGGAGCTGGAGCGGCAGAACGCGCTCATCCGGGAACTGGAGCTGCCGGTGGCATGCCTTGTCCATTCGGGCGGTAAAAGCCTGCACGCCATTGTCCATATCGACGCCGCGGACTACAACGAGTACCGCAGCCGGGTGGAATATCTGTATGCGGTCTGCCGCCGCAACGGGCTGGAACTCGACCAGCAGAACCGCAACCCCTCGCGCCTGTCCCGTATGCCGGGCGTGATGCGCGGCGGCAAAAAGCAGTATCTGATCGACGTAAATCTCGGCAAGGCGAACTTTGCGGAGTGGAAAGAGTGGATCGAGAGCGTGACCGACGATCTGCCCGATCCCGAGAGCATGTCGGAGGTGTGGGATCATCTACCCGACCTTGCGCCGCCGCTGATCGAAGGTGTGCTGCGGCAGGGGCACAAGATGCTGCTTGCCGGGCCGTCCAAAGCGGGCAAGTCATTCGGCCTGATCGAGCTGGTGATTGCACTGGCCGAAGGGCGTGACTGGCTGGGCTTTTCCTGCGCGCAGGGGCGCGTGCTGTATGTCAATCTGGAACTCGATCGCGCGTCCTGCCTGCACCGCTTTCGCGACGTGTACGACAAACTGGGCTGGCCGCCGAGAAATCTGTCCAATATCGACATTTGGAACCTGCGCGGCAAGGCAATCCCGATGGACAAGCTCGCGCCCAAGTTGATTCGCCGCGCGCTGAAGAAAGAGTACATCGCGGTCGTGATCGACCCGATCTATAAGATCATTACGGGCGACGAGAACAGCGCCGATCAGATGGCGGCGTTCTGCAATCAGTTCGATCTGGTCTGCACTGAGCTGGGCTGCGCAGTGATCTACTGTCACCATCATTCCAAGGGCAATCAGGGCGGCAAGCGCTCGATGGACCGCGCGAGCGGTTCGGGCGTGTTTGCCCGCGACCCGGACGCACTGCTTGACCTCATTGAGTTGGATATCAGTGACGATCTGCGCAAGCAGCTGGAGAACAACGCGGTCTGCAAGGTGTGCGGCGCGGCGCTCGAGGCGGCGGGGCGGTCAGACGATGTCTCGCAGGATACGCTGTGCAGCCAGCGGGAGGCGCTGGACGCCTGCAAACGGCTGCTGCCGGGCACGGCCTATCATGCGCTGCTGGACGACGTCGCAGACACCCGACGCGAGGTACAGGCACGCACGGCATGGCGCATTGAGGGCACGTTGCGCGAGTTCCCGCGGTTTATGCCGGTCAACCTCTGGTTCGAGTTTCCGCTGCACCGGCTGGATCACAGCGGTCTGCTGGCGGATATCCGTCCGGGAGAAGATGTGCCATCATGGAAGCAGGGCAGGGAGAAGAAACCTGTTGATAAACGGCAGGAGCGACTGAACAAGCTGGAGGGCGCATTTGCCGCCTGCGATCTGGAGGGCAAGGGCGAAGTCAGCATTGCCGATCTTGCGGAATACTGTGGGCTGAGCCGCAACACCGTTAAGACGCATGTGGACGAGCATCCGGGTTTTGAGCGGCAGAAAGATGGCACGGTGCGCAGGGTGTCAACCTGTCAAAATCAAATTGACACCCCTTTTTGACACCATTTAGAGTGCAAAAACAGGGTGTCAAAAATGCGAAAATCGAAAATTGACACCTTTTAGAAACGAAAAAAGTGATATTTCGCAGAAAAGACAAATTGACACCGGCAGAATAAACAATCAATAGGGTGTCAAGTGGGTGTCAACTTGTGCAAAATGACCTGTAAAATGCGGCATGGATGGTGTCAAAAAACGGGGTGTCAAAACCCCCTATATATATAGGGGGTTTTGACACACATCCGCTTTTGACACGCCACCATCGAACGCGCGAGGAAAGGAGCGTGCAGAAAATGGAAATTCAGTTTTTTATGCCGATGCGCCCGCCGACCTGCACGCATCAGGAGAAGCGGGTGCGGGTGGTGCATGGTAAGCCGATGCTCTATGACCCGCCCGCCGTACAGGCGGCGCGCAGTAAGCTGACCGCCCATCTGGCGCAGCACGCACCGGAGGCGCCGCTGACAGGCGGGGTACGGCTGATGGTTAAATGGCTGTTCCCGCGGGGGAAACACAAGGATGGCGAATACCGCACCACCAAGCCGGACACGGACAACCTGCAGAAGCTGCTGGGGGACTGCATGACCGAAGTCGGGTTCTGGAAAGACGACGCGCAGGTGTGCTCGGAGATCATCGAAAAATTTTGGGCGGAGATCCCGGGCATCTGGATCCGCGTGGAGGATGTATGACATGGAATTTGAAGAGATGAACCAGCGGGCGTACCGCCGGGAAGCGCCGCCGGACGATCTGACACCCGCCGAGCGCATGATCTACATGGCGCTCTGCCTGCTCTATGAGCTGCACTTTGCCGGGCATTACACCCGCGAGGAAGGTGTGGCGCTCAAGCGCCGGCTGGAACAGGATTTCATACAGTACCGGAAACAGGAAACCGAATGGATACGCTACCAGACTGCGATGAAGCTGCTGCGCCGGTGCGATCTGCCGATCGTGCAGGGGATTGTGTCGGAGCGATAGAAAAGGGGAGAAATGGAAGCTCGTACGGGCACAAAAAAGCCGCCCGGTAAAGGGCGGCGGCAGTCACACATCATTGTGTGGGACGGAATGCTTTTTAGCATTTCGGTTTTGGTTCTGGTTTTCACGCGTGAGCGGTGTTTGACCGTTGCATTTTTCCATGCGTGCTTTCTTGTTATCCGGTTGGCTGTCCTTGGGCATTGAGATCACCTCGCTTTTGGATCCACGGCCGTACTGTCGGCCTGCGGTTCATGAAAGACTTTGTGTGGATAGCGTGTGCCGTCCATGACGATGGGGCGCACTTTCGCGTTGCCGTGCTTGGCTTCGCCCTGAATGAGTGGAACAGGCGGCACTTCGTTTTTCGGAAAATGTGTTTTGTGATTGCTTTCTGTACCGTGCGGCTCCTTTGGATCGGGGCGGCGCATACCTGCTTTGGCCATAAAAATCACCTCATCTTTAGCATGTGTGAGCAAACAAAGCGGCATACATGGAAATTTAGTCAGTTGCTCTTTTCAGCGTGCTCGCCCTCGGAAACAATCGTTTCCAATACGGAAATCAGGTCATGCAGGTTTTCCATGTGCACATTGCGGGATAAAATTTCATTTTTCAGTTCGACAGACAGAGATTCAAACTGGGAGCGGATTTTCGGACTGACATAGGACATGAAGATCACCTCATCCATAGCCTGCCCGAAAACCATAGGGATATCCGGCACATGAAAAAATGATGACGCTCGATAAAGGAGATAAATTATGGCGAAAACCAAAAAGATGCGATTGCAGCGGAGATACGGCATGCACAGGAGGAATTTCCCTTGACTAAATATGCACCTGAGATTGTGCGCTATTTGAACTGGAGGTATGGCAGTGACGGCAAAAGAATGGTTGGGACGGGCGCGCAAGCTGCGTCTGCGTCTCAGCGCGCTGGAGCAGGTGCAGGAGATTTTAGATAGGCCCTGTTAGTTCCTGTTTTGCTGTGGTATGGTGGCATTGTGAAAATGCAGAATGAAACCGAGGTCTGCATTACCTGTCTTTCACGCGCCCGCCTTGCAAACGCGGGGCGGGTATACAAAAGAGAAAAGCCGGGCATTACTCCTCGGCTTTATCGGTTGTATAGAAATCATCAAGGGAACAATGCAAAGCATTGCAAATGACTCGGGCTGTTGAGATGCGACAGTCACTGCGCTTCTCAATATCCTTGATGGTTCGGCGAGAAATGCCTACCAGAGTAGCAAGTTATACTTGAGAAAGTCCGGCTTTATGGCGTGATTCGTTTAGCATAAGAATATTGTACATCAGTCCCTTCTGCACATCGCTTTGCGTGCTACGAGAGAAAGCAAAGCCAGCGCATTGATGATAACCAGTGCTTTTGTTGCTGGTTGCCAATCACACGCAATAGCAGTAATGAGGTTGGTGGCGAGAAGAAAAGTCAAGAGCTTTCGGATATTCATAGTTTGTTTTGCCGATCTCCTTTCCGTTCGTATAGTCATATTGTGGCGCATGAATGGACGATAGTCAATGAAAAAACAATAATTATTGGAAAAATATGATTTAAGAATGCTTTAATCAGTACGGGTCTCTTTTGCCCGAAAGACTAACTATTAAAAGTCAAGGCTAAAAATGTGGATTGGCAAAAAACGTAGACGGATCAAAAAAGGTATAGCAAAGCTGACGTCCGTTAGGACGCCTCCGCAGAACTATGAAAGCAACGAGGTTATCGAAACCCTCTGGCGCGGTTACACCCATTGGAGCATGGGCGTGCTGGGCGGGGTGTGCTTCGCCCTCATCGGCCTGCTGGACGAATGGCAAGACCACCCGCCGCTCTGGCTGCAAATGCTGGAGGGCGCGATGATCGTGACCGTGCTCGAGCTGCTGGTGGGGCTGATCGTCAACCGCTGGCTGGGCTGGGGCGTGTGGGATTACTCCGACATGCCGTTCAACCTCTGGGGGCAGGTGTGCTTGCAGTTCGCGGTCGCGTGGTTTTTCCTCAGCGCGGCGGCGGTTTGGTTGGAGAACGCGCTGCACCGGCTGGCATCATGGCTTGCGCACCGGCGGGGGAGGTGATTTCTTGCCGGGTTGACCGATTGACGGCAAAATACGGAGACGATCCCACTATATATGAAATACATTGGCCAAAAGGCCGGAAAGGAAGTAAAAAATATGTACCAGAACAACATCTACATCCAGAACCATGAGGAAGTGGCAAGCATGGGCGGCGACATCGGCGTGTGCCTCGACAAGTACGACAAGAAGTACGGCCTGGGGCATGATGACCTCGCCCGCGCGCAGTACAGGCACTGGCGCAGCGTGCAGACCGGCCTGCCCGAGCTGCTGAGTGCGGCCGACAGAAAGCTGCTCGGCCTGTAAGCGGGAGGAGGTGACGGGGCGGGCAAAACCTGCCCCACCCTTATATGAATGTAGAAATCATTCTCTCCTGCATCAGCCTGCTCGGCACGTTGGTGGGGTCGATGGGAGGCATTCTGGTTTCTTCACGTCTGACCAGCTACCGCATCGAGCAGCTCGAGAAAAAGGTGAACGAGCACAACAAGGTGATCGAGCGCACCTACAAGCTGGAAGGGCAGATGCTGGAGGTGCAGCACGATATCCGGGATATGAAAAACCAGTGACGGAAAGGAGAACGACAACATGAGCAAACTGAGCGAAAAAACCAAACTGTGGATCAAGGCGGCGGGTGTGCGCGCAGTCAAGACTGTGGCGCAGTCGGCCATCGGCGTTATCGGTGCGGCGGCTGCGATGGGAGAGGTAAACTGGCCGATGGTCGCATCGGCAGCTGCGCTGGCGGGCATTATCTCCCTGCTGACCAGCGTCACCGGTCTGCCCGAAGTCAAGGCGCAGACGGAGCAATAATCAGAACAAAATATTGAGATTCTTCGTAAAATGAAAAAGCCGCCTAAAGGCGGCAAATTGACTCAGCGCGGCGCGCGATGATATAATATGTCGGGCGCTGTCGTTCCCAGCGGCGGGCGGTTGACCACTCTCCTGTCAAAAGGAGGTGGTGCATATGGGGATGAAACTGTTTCGTTTCTTCGTATGTATAGCAGTCATGCTTTACATACTCACCATAAATGCAAAGTAACCGCCCCATCGACCAAAATGTAGCGGTTACTCTGTAACAACTGATTTTGGGTCAGCCGTCTGCCGACAGCGCCCCTTGTATAAGATATTATACCACGCGTCCCGCCAAAGTCAAGGCGGGGCGTTTTCTTTGTCCCAGAGAGGAGTGCGTATGAAAATTTTACTGATTGCAGGGCATGGCGGCAGTCCCTATGATTCGGGCGCAGTCGGCTGCGGCTGCACGGAAGCCGTCGAGACGCGCCACATGGCGACCGCCGTTGCGCCGCTGCTGCGTAATTACGGCTTTGAGGTCGTGATGTACGACCAGAAAAACGACGCCTACAAGGTGCTGAAGAACGGCGGCAGCCTGCCGCTGTCCGGGGTGGGCTATGTGATCGAGCTGCACCTCAACGCGGCGGCAAACGACCCGAAAGGCAACGGCAAAACCACGGGCGTGGAGGTGCTGGTGCATACCGGGGAGACCAGTATCACGGTGGAGCAGACGATCTGCCGCCGCATCGCGGCGCTGGGCTTTACCAGCCGGGGCGTCAAGCGGCGCGGCGATTTGCTGGTGATGAACACCGTGCACCGCAAGGGCATCAGTCACGCGCTGATTGAGACGTGCTTTGTGGACGACGCGGACGATATGAAGCTATACAAGACGAAGTTTTACGACATTGCGCACGCGATTGCGGACGGCGTGGCGGAAGGCTTCGGCAAAACGGTTCAGAAGGAGGACGACGAAGTGACACAGAAGAAAACCGTCTGCATTGACGGCAAGAATTACACCTGCGACGTGATCGAAAAGGGGGGCCATAACTATGTCCAGCTGACTGATTTGGCACAGGCGGGGTACGACGTGACGTATGATGCCAAGACAAAGGTGCCGGGCATCGTCGCGCCGGAGACGCGCGCAGCCGTACCGGATGCGGACAGCGAGGTGCAGGCGGCCGTCAAGGCATTGCAGGACGCGTGCGGTTTGGAAGAAAGCACGATGGAGTATCTGCTCAAGTATCGGTACGGTGATGCGCTGGTCAAGAAGCTGGCTTCTGTTATGAAATAACGGTGTTCCATTTGGACACGGCAAAGCCCCTCCGGCTAAATACCGGAGGGGCTGATTTTTTGCGGAATTTTACTGGAAATCTACTGACAAGCATATTTCTGCCAGAACAAATATATCTTATAAAACGATAAATCTTTTCCAAAACAAAAGAAAATCGCAACTTATTTTATGGTATGACTGGTGCGTAAGCCGGGTTCTGTCGTGGACGGTCATCTATCTGGGACGCACGTTGCCGCACGTCTCAAGCCGCCAGTCGGGACGGTCGGGCAAACCATGGTCCCTGTCGGCGTTGCTGCGGATAGAGTTTACAGGCCCCCCGTGTCACCACGGGGCGCGGTGAGCTCTTACCTCGCCTTTCCACCCTTACCTCGTCGAGCCAAGCTCCATATCACTCGCTTTGCCAAAATGGCAAAGCTCGTCCATTTTGCTGTCTCTCTTCTCCCCACAAAAACGGGTGTTTTTGTAGGGGCCCCAATATAGGGGATGAGGCGGTATATCTCTGTTGCACTATTCCTAGGGTCGCCCCCGGCGGACGTTATCCGTTATCCTTGCCCTGTGCAGCCCGGACTTTCCTCATGCCGTCAGGCACGCGACCGTCTGCACCAGTCATGACATCCAGTATACCGCAAAAATACGTCCCCGTCAAACCGGACTTGCCAAATAGACGAAAATCCTGTATACTGTAACCTGTGAAAAAGGCGGTGTACGCATATTATGACAGCTTTAGAACAATATTTTGGCGGCCTGTCGGATAAGCGGGTCGGGGTTATCGGCGCCGGGGTGAGCAATATGCCGCTCATTCGGATGCTGCGTGCAGCAGGCGTGCGGGTAACCGTGCATGACAAAAAAGACCCGACCGAACTGGGCGACGGCTACGCCACACTGGCTACGCTGGGCGTGGATTTTGTGCTCGGGGAGCATTATCTGGATGCACTGGATGAGGATGTGATTTTCCGTACGCCGGGTGTGCATCCACGCTTTTTGCAAAAAGCACGTGAGCGCGGCTCGGAGATTACCAGTGAGATGGAACTGTTTTTTGCGGTTTGTCCCTGTCCGATTATCGGCATTACGGGTTCGGACGGCAAAACAACCACCACGACGCTCGTCAGTGAAATTTTGAAGCACGCGGGCTATACCGTGCATCTGGGCGGCAACATCGGAACACCCTTGCTGCCGCGGGTCAATGAAATGAAGCCGGAGGACTTTGCGGCTGTGGAGCTTTCCTCCTTCCAGCTGATGGGGATGAAGCATTCGCCCCATGTGGCGGCAATTACCAACCTGACGCCCAACCATCTGGATTACCATAAGGATTTCGAGGAGTATGTGCAGGCCAAGACGGCAATTTACCGTAACCAGACGGAGGAAGATCGTCTGGTGCTCAATCTGGATGATGAGGTCACACGAACGCTGCATGCTTCGGGCAATTTGTTCTGCACCAGTAAAAAGCAGGAGCTTGCCAACGGTGTGTTTCTCAAGGATGACATCATCTATATTGCGGAAGGCGGTGTGCGGCGCGAGTTGATGCCGGCAGCGGATATCCGCATTCCCGGTGCGCACAATGTCTACAACATGATGATGGCCGCAGCGATTGTGCAGGGCTATGCCTCGGATGACGATATCCGGGCAGTGGCAACCACCTTCGGCGGTGTGGAGCATCGCATTGAGTTTGTGCGCGAGAAGGACGGCGTGAAGTATTACAACGATTCGATTGCGTCCAGTCCGACGCGCACCATCGCAGGACTGGAATCCTTCCAGCAGAAGGTGATTTTGATTGCGGGCGGCTATGACAAGCATATCCCGTATGATGTGCTTGGCGAACCGATTTGCCAGCATGTTAAGCTGCTGCTGGTTACCGGCGCGACCGCACCGAAAATCCGCGATTGTGTGCTGGCGGTAGAAGGGGAGCATCCGACCATCCTCGAGGTCGAGAATCTCGAAACTGCGGTGCGTGAAGCGGCGGCGCGTGCCGAAGAGGGCGATGTGGTTATCATGAGCCCCGCAAGCGCGTCGTTTGACCGCTTTAAGAATTTTATGGAGCGTGGCAAGCTGTTCAAATCGCTGGTCAATGCGCTGTAACGGAATCAAAGAAAAAGCAGACCTTCAGCTAATGCTGAAGGTCTGCTCAGTCTGTCGAGAAACCCGGCCTATGCGTCAGGCATAAGCCGGGTTTCTGGCGTATAAAGGCCAAAAAAGTACAAACATGAATGGAGAAGACTTCTCCTTCCACAACCA
>NZ_JBQKJR010000016.1:0-55735 GCF_052117165.1 Agathobaculum sp. LCP25S3_E8 | reverse complement strand
TCTTCTTGAATTCTGGTGTGTAGCGTTTGTTTGGTATTCCTTTTGGCATAATAAAGCACCCCACTTGTTATCCAGTATATCATACTGTCTAACAAATGGGGTGCAGTTCAGCTTGCGTTTCCGGTGCTTTTATTTAAGTATTTTCAGATGCGGGAAAGGATTACTCCTCATCCTCGATTTCCAGATAGTCAGCCAGATCCTTGAATAGGGCGGTCGGGTCGACATCGTCCTCCAAGACGATCTGCAGCGGCTCGTTGAGAGACAGCAGGAACATGCCGAGCAGGCTCTTGGCGTCTACCATGCCGCTCTTGCCGTGAATCCAGATATCAAAGCCGTACTTGGTGACAATCTTGTTAATCTTCTGGATGTCATCCGTATTCTTTACGCGGATACCTCTGGTCATAATAATTACCTCCATTTCAAAAGCGCTGAGTTCTTTTTCTGCTATCATTATAGCATAAAAATACAGAAAGGAAAGAGCCTTTTTCCGTTATTCGGTGTTTTTCATCATTTTGAAGCCAGAGGAAGGGTGCATTGCATGATTCTTGTATTTTATGCACAAAAAGTACGCAGTAAAACTGTGCAATGTGCGAATTTCATAAAGATATAACCAAAAAAGAACAGCCTGCGTATCAGCAGGCTGTTATATGCCGAGCCGGAACGGCCCCACACCGCCCGGCCTCATTTACCCCCACAGGGCTTTCTACTCTTCTATCGAAATGGTAACATGATTGATTCGGATGGCTGCAATTGTTTCGGTTTGCAGAAAACGGCGGCTTTCCGAACCGGTCTGGTATTGGTATTCTATGCTGAACTGCGCTGTGGCTGTATCGGAACTGTCCGAACTGAGTGAGTTGCCATGTGAAACTGTGCGCACAGTGGTGCCATCCTGCAGAACAAGCGTCACATCCGGCGTTTGTCGATCATCGAAGTACAGCGGATTGCTGGATGTGGGTTCAACCGGCATAGTGCCGAAAAGCTCGACTCCCAGCGGCGTAATCTGGAGCTGATGGAGTCGAATGCCGTCTGCCATTGTCAGATCCAGATCGCGCGTCAACGTTTTTGCGCTCGGAGCACAGAAAGAAAACGACCAACCCGTTTCCGTTAGCGGGCTATAGCGCCTGTAAGAGATTTGTGGCTCTAAATACGGCAGATCATCTTCCGTCAATCCTTCAAACTGGGTTTCACAAAGTTCAATAGCGCAATTCGTGTCTCCATAGCTATGCAGTGAGCCGAAGTATAGACGGTCGGTACGGATATCTCGTAAGGCTTCAATTTGTGCTGTTACGCTGTCGTAGGAATCGTATTCGGGCATACGGAGCGAAACGCACAAAATGTCGCCTTGAAAGGCGACGCCTGCAAATTGAATTTCTGGCGATTGATAGGATTGCGGCAGCATGACATCGGCACAGTCCTGCTGTTGTAGGGCGGTGAGTCGCTGTGCTCCGTCATCCTCTTCCTGATAGGAGACCGGGTGCGATTGATAGATTGCGGCAAGATCCATCGGGGCAGACAGGGTATCGGTCTGTTCCATGCAGGAGGCCGGATCGATGGTTAGTGTTAACTGACGGTCGCCAGGATCTTCGGTCAATGAGAATGCCTCATAGTAGTACTCTACCGAAGGGTCCTGACTGTCCATCAAACCCATCCCGCTGGACGACACACAGTATTCGTCCGAACCGTCCATCAGCAAGTTGGAGCTACCCAAAAGGGTAATGCGTGAATCGGTGTTGACGATGGAATTATCCGCATAGCGGAAGGAATAGAGAACCGCAACGTCGTCCTCACTGACAATCGCGTCTTCCAGCGTGATGGTGCAGCCGTCGATGGTTTGCGTTTGCCGCACGGGAGTGGTAAGGCCATCTGGTATCATCACGTTCTGTCCGAAAAGTGCGTTCCAGCCGCCGGAGAACTGCACCATAGCCGCTGCGGCAGTTGCGGTCAGCAGAACCGCAGCAAGGACAGCGGCCAGAATGCGCTGCGGGCTGCGCAGC
Source organism: Agathobaculum sp. LCP25S3_E8 (assembly GCF_052117165.1). Lineage (NCBI taxonomy): Bacteria > Bacillati > Bacillota > Clostridia > Eubacteriales > Butyricicoccaceae > Agathobaculum > Agathobaculum sp. LCP25S3_E8. Next base: position 53,741 of record NZ_JBQKJR010000016.1, on the reverse strand, counting down.
GGCATACGGCGGCTGCGGCGGGCGCGCTGTTCGCGCACTGCACCGGCAATGTCATACATTGGCGTTTCGATCTGTTCCAATGCTTGGCGGATACGCAGATCATCCGGTGTGAGTTTCATATTCCTTGCTCCTCCTTTCTGCCGGCGTGCCTTGCAATGCTTGGGCCAGCTTTTTGCGTGCGCGCTCATACCGCTTGCGGAGAGTCGCAGCGGGCTTGCCATAAATCACGGCGAGCGCGTCAAAACTGCGCTGTTCGATAACTCGACTGTATACCAGTGCGCGCTGTTCGGGCGACAGGGTTTCGAGTGCGCGGCGCAGGTCCTCACCGATGTAATCCGGGTCGGCAGCCACAGGAGGCGGCGTGACCAACTGACGCTTACGGTGGCGCAGTAGATCGACGCAGGTCGTATAGGCAAGGCGGTAAAGCCATGCGCTCAGGCTGGTACCCGGACGGAATCGACGATGATTGTCATAGGCTTTGATAAAGGTGGTCTGCACGGCGTCCTGTGCTTCGTGATAGTCGCATAAAATATGATGGCAATATCGCAGAAGAGGCTGACCGTACAGCGCAATTGCATCCGCGAGCGCTGCCTCACTGCCTTCGGCAAAGCGCTCGTCGAGTGGGCGGGCGTCCATGACTGCGCCCCCTTTCGTAGGAACATGTTCACCCTATATAACGGACGTCGGGCGCATTTTGTGACAGCGTTTCCAGATTTTTTCCGTTTTGTTACCGAAATTCAATAAATTAGGCAGAGTAGAGAAAATATTAAAAAAACAAACCAACAAAAAAACACCGTCGAAATTGTGCATTCCGACGGTGTATACGGTTGTATTTTACGGTTCGAGGCGGTTCATGTCGCGCGGGAACATGGAAGCATCGCGCACATTGGCGAGCTTCAAAAGCTGCATGGTCAGGCGCTCCAGACCAATGCCAAGACCGCCATGCGGCGGCATGCCGTACTTGTGCAGCATGGTGAACGATTCAAACAGCTCAACATTCATCTTGCGTGCTTCCAGCTTGGCAATCTGCTCCTGATAATCGTGGATACGCTGGCCGCCAGTTGTGATTTCCAAACCGCGGAACAGCAGGTCAAACGACAGGGCGAGCTTGGGATCTTCGGGGTCGTCCATCGCGTAGAACGGGCGCTTGGCAGACGGGAAGTGGGTGACAAATACAAACTCGCTGCCGTATTCTTCCTTAGCCCACTGGCAGAGCAGCACTTCCTCGTCCGGGTTGAGGTCATAGCGGTTCTTGGACTTGTGGCCGTACTTTTCCTCCATGATCTGCTTGGCCTCATGGAAGCGGATAGTCGGAATCTCGGTGATTTCCGGGATATCCGCCTTGAGGAGCGCAAGCTCTTCCGGGCAGTGCTCCTTGACATAAGCCATGACCGATTTAAGCATGCCGGTTTCCATCGCCATGACGTCGTACATCGAATCAATGTACGCCATCTCGAAGTCCAGACCGATATATTCATTCAAGTGACGCGAGGTGTTGTGACGCTCGGCACGGTATACGCTGCCGATTTCAAACACGCGGCCGAACGCACCTGCAAGATACTGCTTGTGGAACTGCGGAGACTGCGCAAGGTAAGCCGGCTGACCAAAGTAGTCGAGCTTAAACAGGTTCGCGCCGCCTTCCGCACCCGCAACCACAATTTTAGGCGTGTGGATGTGGGTGAAGCCCTGAGACTGCATATACTGTGCAAAGACGTCCGCAATGGCACCCTGCACACGAAATACCGCCTGCTTGATGGGATGACGCAGCGTGATGGGACGCAGCGGCAGATCGACGTCAAGTGACAGACCCATATACTTCTTGCCGAGCGGTACCGGCAGCTGGTCGTACGGACGGCCAATCACCTTGACAGCGCTCAGCACAACCTCAATGCCATGCTCCGCACGTGGCTCTTCATGCACTGTGCCGGTGACTTCAAGTACCATGGCATCCTTGATTTCGGCGCGCTTGATGCCGCCGATTTCGTCTCCCTGGAAGGTGCACTGGATAAGGCCGCGCTCAACGCGCATGATGACAAACGCAAAGTCCGACATGTCGCGCACACGGTGTACCGTGCCGCGGAAGGTGACTTCTCCGCCGACTGCATCGCACACACGCTTTACGGTATCGACGTACTGGCCCGCTTCGTGAATCATTTCCATAATTATTAACGCCTCTCTATTTCAGCATTTTCATACAGGGTCATATTATACCATTGATTTGCAGGATAGACAAGTTTTTTGCGAGAAAAAAGGTGAAAAACCCAACAGATAAAAAGGTTTTATCGTTTGAGCTTGCGCAGTACGGCCTGCATTTCCGCACGTCCCTCGCCGCTGGCAACAATGCACACGGCATAGACAATTGCGCCCGCAGGTACGGCGCAGACCAGCCGCAAGAGGTTGCCGACCGGCAAAAGGGTGCAGCCAAAGGCTGCCGCACCGCACAGCGCGGCGCTAACGATGATACGAGTCAGGTTTTTCGCAGGCACGTGGAACAGAAAACGCCGCCGCACCCGTACACGGGTGATGATAAAGTAGGACGCAAAAGCGACGATGGAGCCCATGGCGCCGCCGGTAAATCCGAATGCGCGCAGCAGAATGACACTGGAAACCACTTTGATGACCGCAGCCACCGCGCTGTTTTGCAGCACATGCACGGTAGCCTGCTCCAGCTCATATGCCTTGTTGGCGTATTCCGTCAACCCCATGAACAGCATGGCAAGCGCAGTGTACGCGATGACCGGCGCACCTGCGTCATATCCTTTGGCAAACAGCACGCGCGACATTGGCAGCGCGACTGCCGTCAGTCCGGCAACTGCGGGTACCGCGATCAGTAGATACAGCCGTACACCCTGATCGAGCAGGGGCTTGGCCGCATTCTGTCCGCCCTCGCGCCACGCGCGCAGCACAGCAGGATATACGCCACGCATGATACCGACCGAAATCATGGTAAACAGGCCGGATGCAATCGAGTTGTTGGATGAATAAATGCCATATGCATCCATGTTGAAAAAGCCGACGACAAGATACTTGTCAATCTGATTGAGCAGCGTCACCGAGATGGAAACGCCCATCAGCGGCACGCCGAAGCGCAAGAATTTGCCGAACAGTTCGCGCGAGAACCAGCGCAGCCGCGCAATCGACGGCAGACCGAGCGCAATCACCGCACCAATGCCGGCCACACCGTCCGCTACCGTGTTGGCGCAGATGGCAGGGAAGGGGGAGGTGGGGTTGCGCATGCCGAATACCAATCCGTAGGCGATGAGCAGCTTGAGTACGGCGGAAGTGAGACTGAGCGTAATGGAGGCGCGCATGCGGCCGAGCTGAATGAGCGCGGAATTGAGAATCTGAAAGACCGTGTAGCTGAAAAACATGGTCATGAAGCCCAGATAAAGTGGGTCATGCAGTATCACGGCGGCACCACAGCAGAATACTGCAACCGCCACGCAGATGATGAGATACACAGTCGAAACCGTGGAAAACAGGCCACGGCCCTGATCTTTGCCGAACTCTTCCCCGACATAGCGGGTTGCGGCGTTTGCCATCCAGCCGGCCAGAATCAGATAGGCGATCTGTACGTTGAAATTGATAAAGTTAAACGTGCCAACGGTGGACTCGTAAAACAGATGGGTATACAGAGAGGTGCATGCAATAACCAGCAGGCCTTCGATAACCTTGGCTGGCAGGAACAGCATGGCGTCGCGCGTCATGGTATTTTTGGAGGACAAAGGAAAAACCCTCGCTTTCGGTCAGATAGATATAGTATAGCATGGTTTTTCGGGAAAAACAAATAACGGTTTGTAAACAGTGGTACTTGCGTTTTGCAATTGCACGCTATCCATGGTATACTGTTTATATCTGTGAGAAAATGTCCTTTGGAGGAATCTGTTTTGCGAGTGATGCATGTGATGGGCGGCGGCGACGTGGGCGGCGCCAAGACCCAAATTATGAATACCGTCACCGGGCTTGCCAGGCGCAATGAAGTGATGCTGATTTCCTTCCGCGCAGGCCCGTTCGCGGATGAGGCACGCGAGCGCGGCATCGATGTGCGCGTGATCGAGCGGCACAACCCGTTCCGCGCGGCACGGGCGATGCGCGATCTGGTGGATCAGTTCCGGCCGGATATCATCCACTGCCATGGCGGCCGCGCCAACCTGATGGGGGCGATGGTACGCCGCATGCGCCGCGTGCCGGTGCTGACGACCGTACACTCGGACTATAAGTTGGATTATCTGGGAAATCCGTTTAAGCAGCATACCTTTGGCGCGGCCAATGCGGTGGCACTGCGTTTTCTGGATTTCTACCAGCCCGTGGCCGACCGCATGGCGCGCACGCTCATTGAGCGCGGCTTTGATCCCGAACGCATTGTCAAGATTTACAACGGCATGGATTTCCACCGTCCGGAGGGTGAGTTTGACCGTGCGCAGTACCTGAAAGAGAACTACGGTGCGGAAATCGAGGATGGCGACGTGTTGTGTGGCATTGCCGCGCGTTTGACGGCTGTCAAGGATATAGCGACTACTGTGCGCGCCTTTGCCGCGGCGCTGCAGGATGCGCCGCAGCTGCGCCTGTTCATTGCAGGTGAAGGTGAGGATGAGGAGATGCTCAAAAAGCTGTGCGCGCAGCTGAATGTTACCAACCGTGTAACGTTTTGCGGCTGGGTGTCGCCGGTTGAGCCATTCTTTCGCGCGATGGATATCAATTTGCTGTCATCGGTGTCCGAAACCTTCCCGTATTCGATTCTCGAAGGCGTCTGTGCAGGCTGCGCGACCATCTGTTCGGATGTGGGCGGTATGCCCGAGCTGATTGATACAGGTGAAAACGGCTATATCTTCCCGGTCGGAGATTATAAAAAGCTCAGTGAATACATGGTGCGCCTAGCGAACGATGCGGAGCTTCGCCAAACCTTTGCACAGGCGCTGTACGAGAAAGCGTCGCATAATTTTTCCAAAGACAAGTTGTGCGAACGGCAAGAAGCCAACTACCGCCATCTGCTGGCGCGTTTTCACCGGCCTAAGAATGAGCGTGAGAGCATTGTTATCTGCGGCGCATACGGACGCGGCAACGCAGGCGATGATGCGATTCTGGAGGCGATCGTGCAGGAGATGCGCGCGCTCGCTCCCGAGCGCACGATCTGTGTCATGTCCCGCCGCCCGCAGGAAACTCGCCTGACCTACCGCACGGGCGCAGTGTACACTTTTAATATCTTTTCGATTTTACGGCGATTTCGTCGCGCGGCGCTTTATATCAACGGCGGCGGCACGCTCATGCAGGACGTGACCTCGACACGTTCTATCTGGTATTATTGTTACACGCTGCGCGCGGCGAAAAAGCGCGGCTGCAAGGTGATGATGTACGGTTGCGGCATTGGTCCCATCAACCGCGCGGGCAACCGCAAGATGGCGGCCAAGACGATACAGGGTTCGGTCGATCGTATCACGCTGCGCGACGAGAACTCCCGGCAGGAGCTGGCGCGCATGGGCGTTACTCGACCGGATATCCGCGTATCCGCAGACCCGACTATCATTCTGGACGCAGCCCCATATGAAGTGGTGTCGCTGGCTATGGAGCAGAGCGGCATCGACCCGAGCGGGCGTTATATCGGCTTCGGCCTGCGCAACTGGAAAGGCTTGGACGCTGCGCTGCCCGCGATTGCAGCAGCGGCGGATTACGCCTATGAAAAGCACGGCCTGACGCCGGTATTTGTGCCGATCGAGTTCCCGAGCGATTTGACGCCTGCCGAGCGGGTGGGTGCGTTGCTGCACTGTCCGTGGTATGCGGTCCGCACCCGCCAGCCCATTGAGGTGACCATCGGTATCCTCGCGCGGATGAAAACCGTGGTTGGTATCCGACTGCACTCGCTGATGTTCTCGGCGGGGCAGGGGGTGCCGGTTGTCGGCATGAGTTATGATATCAAGGTGGACAGCTTTCTCAAGTACATCGGCAGCAGCACCTGTTTGCAGCTGCGCGAGGTGCGTGTGGACGAGCTGTGCGGACTGATTGACAAATGCCTGTCCGGTGCGCTGGATGAGGAAGTGCGCCGCAACGCCAAGCTGCTGCGTGAGCGTGAGCATGAAAATGTACGTGGAGCGGCGATTCTGCTCGGCATTGAAAACGAAAAGGAGGAGGCAGCAGAATGAAAAATCATGTCGTTTGCCTTTCAACCACCAATTATCACCCGCTGCCTACGCGCAAGCAGAACGTAATGAGCCGCTTGCGGAACAGCGAGGTGCTGTACTTTGACCCGCCGGTATCGCTGATTGCACCTTTGAAGGACAAAAAAGCGTCGGCTTATATCAATAAGTATAAGCAGCCGGGGGAAAAAGTCGAAGGGCATGAAAATATCACGGTGTACGCGCTGCCGCCTGTGCTGCCGTTTTTCAACAAGTTCCGCTGGGTGAACAAAATCAACCAGAAGCGGCAGGCGGCTTTTGTGCGCAAAAAGATGCGCGAGCATGGCTTTGGGGACGAAACCGTTTTGTGGTGCTACTCGCCGTCCTCGTGCGACATTATTGAGCATGTGCCGCACCGCGCGCTGGTGTACGACTGTGTCGACCGCCATTCGGCCTACAAGGGCCACATCAACCCGGCGGTGGTCGATCAGATGGAGCGCGATCTCGCAAAACCCGCCGATCAGGTGTTCGCGACAGCGGTGGGCCTTGCCGAAACGCTGGAAAAAATCAATCCTACGACCAAGATGATTCCAAACGGCGCGGCATATGAGATTTTTTCGCGCGTGCAGAAGGAAAAGGATAGTTTGCCGTGCCCGGCGGATATGAAAGATTTGAAACATCCGGTGTTCGGCTTTGTCGGCATGCTGCAGGAATGCATTGACTATGCGTTGATTGAAAAACTCGCAAAGGAGCGGCCGGACGCGACCATTTTCCTCATCGGTCGCACGCTGCCGGGCGTAGACCTGACGCATTTGCAGAAATATCCTAATATCGTGTTTCACGGCCTTGTGCCGCAGCCTGAGCTGCCTGCGTATCTTGCACAGATGGATGTATGTCTGAACGTGTTCCGTGCGGGCGCTTTGAGCAAGGATGTGTCGCCCTTAAAATTCTATGAATACCTTGCCACCGGCAAGCCGGTCGTTTCGACGCGAGAGCCGCTGCAGGTCGAGGATTTTAAGGACGTAGTCTATATCGCGCATAGCGGGGATGAATTTCTCGCGCTGTGCGACGCGGCAGCAGCGGAGAACGACACGGAAAAGGTGCGGAAGCGTCTGGAATACGGTGCGCAGTGCTCATGGACCGAGCGCGTGCATCAGATGGAGGTGGTGCTGTACGCGAGGGGCGTTCTGCACGAAAGCTGACGCGCGGGACGAATATCTTTGGGCATTTGCACGAAAGACGAAAAAACCGTGTAAAATGCTTGCAATGCACAAGCATATTCGATAAAATAATAGTGTATCTTCACCGATAGCCTGAGAGAAAGAGGTGCGCATATGACCGGCAGTGTTTTCTTGATGCAAACAGCGGAAACGTCCGGGCATTCGTGCATAATTTCGGGCATTGGTGCAGCACATTGAGCACATACAGGACACGGGTATATCCGTGTCCTCATTTGTTTTTGAGGAGGAATTGCAGATGAAAAAAGTTCTGGTCATTATGGGCTCGGACAGCGACTTGAAGGTGATGGAAAAGTGCATCGACCGCTTAAAGTCGTTTGACATCCCGACCGAAGTGCGCATTTGCTCTGCGCACCGCACGCCGGCGGTGGCTGAGCAGCTGGCCAAAAACGCCAAGGATGACGGCTTCGGCGTTATCATTGCGGCGGCAGGCAAGGCGGCCCATCTGGGCGGCGTGCTGGCTGCTAACACGACCCTGCCGGTCATTGGCGTGCCGATGGGTACGAGCGTGATGGGCGGCATGGACAGCTTGCTGTCTATCGTACAGATGCCCAAGGGTATTCCGGTGGCGACGGTTGCCATCGACGGCGCAGACAACGCCGCCATCCTTGCCGCGCAGATGATTGCGCTGTCGGATGACGCACTCGCGGGCAAGCTCGCGCAGTTCAAGGCGGACATGGCAAGCGAGGTCATGGCCAAGGATGAAAAAATCAAGGCGCAGTTTGCATAACAGGGTAAAGGCGCGGCAGGCGTGACCATTGCGTCGGCCGGGTAAAACCCAAAACAAACCGGTTTGTTTTAAATTACACACATAAATGGAGGAATATGGACATGGAAAAGAAAGAACAGCTCTACGAAGGCAAGGCTAAGAAGGTTTTCGCAACCGACGATGCGAATCTGGTCATTGTGGACTATAAGGATGATGCAACTGCCTTCAATGGCGAAAAGAAGGGCACGATTGCCGGCAAGGGTGTCATCAACAATGTGATGAGCAACCATATGTTCCAGCTGCTCGAGCAGCAGGGCGTGCCGACGCATTTCGTCGAGCAGCTTTCCGACCGCGAGACCGTGGTGAAGAAAGTGTCCATCGTACCGCTCGAAGTTATCATCCGCAATATTTCGGCCGGCTCGTTTGCCAAGCGTTACGGCGTAAACGAGGGCATCGTGTTTGATGAGCCGACCATCGAATTCTCCTACAAAAACGACGATTTGGGCGACCCGCTCATGAACGCTTATCATGCCATCGCACTCAAGCTCGCGACCCGCGAGGAGATTGAGCGCATCAAGACCATGGCTTTCAAGGTCAACGAAGTCATGAAGCAGTATTTTGATACGCTGAACGTCACCCTTGTCGACTTTAAACTCGAGTTCGGCAAGACCGCAGACGGCACCATCGTGCTGGCGGACGAAATCAGCCCGGACACCTGCCGCCTGTGGGACAAGACCACCGGCGAAAAGCTGGATAAGGACCGCTTCCGTCGTGATATGGGCGGCGTAGAAGAGGCCTATCAGGAAATCATGAAGCGCGTAATGAGCAAGTAAACCCACGATTGAAAAAAGGCAAATCCATGAAATATCGTATTTTAAAGCAGAGCAAAACCCCATTTGATAAAGTGCATGAGGAGTGCGGCGTGTTCGGCATCGCCGCCCCTCCAGACAAAGAGATTGCCGCCGCGCATGAGGCATATGTTGCGCTGTTCGCCCTGCAGCACCGCGGACAGGAGGCGGCGGGCATCGCGGTCAATAACCGCGGCGTTATTCACTGTCATAAAGATGTCGGTTTGGTCAGCCAGGTGTTCAATCAGCAGATTTTGGACAGCATGCCTGGTTCGATGGCGGTCGGTCACGTCCGCTACTCGACAACCGGCAAGCAATCGCGCGAAAATGCGCAGCCGATTGCGATTACGCATGTCAAGGGTAACCTTGCCGTGGCGCACAACGGCAATCTGGTCAACGCGGGCGAGCTGCGCCGCCGCATTGAATTAAACGGCGGCATTTTCCGCTCCTCGAACGATACGGAAGTACTGGTGTATACCATTGTTAACGAGCGCCTCAAATGCGGCAGCATTGAAGAGGCGGTCAAAAACACCATGGGCATCATCGAGGGCGCGTATTCGCTGGTTGTGATGAGTCCGCGCAAGCTGATTGCTGCGCGCGACCCGCATGGCTTCCGGCCGCTGTGCATCGGCCTGTTGGATGGGGCATATATTTTTGCCTCCGAGACCTGCGCGCTCGACGCGCTGGGGGCACAGTTTGTCCGTGACGTGGAGCCGGGCGAGGTCTGCGTGGTGGAAAACGGCGAGTTGCGCTCGATGCACTGCGGCGTGCAGTGCAAGAGTACGGCCTGCGTGTTCGAATATATCTACTTTGCCCGTCCGGACTCAATTATCGACGGCGCAAGCGTCGAACTGGCCCGTCAGGAGGCCGGCAAGTACCTGTCCATTGAGCATCCGGTCGGCGCGGATGTGGTCATCGGTGTGCCGGATTCCGGCATCCCCGCCGCCATTGGCTATGCCAAGTTTTCCGGTATTCCATATGGTGTCGGACTCATCAAAAACCGTTATATTGCGCGTACCTTTATTCAGCCGGGTCAGGATAAGCGTGAGCGCTCGGTGCGCCTCAAGCTCAACGCGCTGCGCACGGCGGTAGAAGGCAAGCGCGTCATTATGGTCGACGATTCTATTGTTCGCGGCACGACCTGCGCGCGGCTGGTAAAACTGCTGCGCGACGCAGGCGCAGCCGAGGTTCATATGCGTATCTCCGCGCCGCCGTTCCGTCATCCCTGCTTTTTTGGTACGGATATTCCGGAGCGCAGCCAGCTTTTGGCACACGGCCGCACGGTTGAGGAAATGCGTGAGATCATCGGCGTGGACAGCTTAGGATTTTTGTCATTGGAAGCTGCGCACAAGATTGCGGTCGGCTGCAAGCTCGGTTTCTGCGACGCCTGCTTCTCGGGCGAATATCCGATTCCGGTGCCGGAACAGGCGGAAAAGAACATGTTTGAAAATGAAATTCCGTTCGACGGGAGTCAAGACAAGGAGTAACAAATGGGAGGATTTTTCGGCGTAGTCTCCAAGCAGGACTGTGTGCTGGATATTTTCTTCGGCGTGGACTATCATTCACATCTCGGTACGCGCCGTGGCGGCATGATCCTGTATGATAAAGAGCGCGGCTTTCAGCGCCAGATCCACAGCATCGAAAACACCCCGTTCCGTACAAAATTTGAAAAGGACCTGCCGGACTTTTCCGGCTGCAGCGGCATTGGCTGCATCAGCGATACTGACCCGCAGCCGCTGCTGGTGCGATCGCACCTTGGTCTGTATGCGCTGACGACGGTCGGCATTATCAACAACGCGGAGGACTTAGTTTCTCGCTATTTTTCCGACCACGGCCATCAGTTTATGGCAATGAGCTCGGGCAAGGTCAATTCCACCGAACTGGCGGCGGCGCTTATCAATCAGAAGGATGACCTCATTTCCGGTATTCTGCATGCGCAGGAGTTGATTGATGGTTCGCTGACCGTTCTGGTGCTCACACCGGATGGTATCATTGCCGCGCGCGACCGCTTGGGCCGACTGCCGGTACTGGTTGGTCAGAATGAGGATGGCTGCTGCGTTTCGTTTGAGTCCTTCGCGTATCATAAGCTGGGCTATGAGGACGCTTATGAGCTTGGTCCGCGTGAGATTGTCAAGGTCACCGAGGAGGGCTTTGAGACGCTTTCGCCCGCAGGCAAGGAGATGAAAATCTGCTCTTTCCTGTGGACGTATTACGGCTATCCAAATTCCAACTACGAAGGCGTTAACGTTGAGGTAATGCGTTACCGCAACGGCGCTATCATGGCGCAGGACGATAAAAAGCGCGGTCTTGCAGGAGATGTGGATTATATCGCAGGGGTGCCGGATTCCGGTGTGCCGCATGCAATTGGCTATGCCAACGAATGCGGTAAGCCGTTTGCCCGTCCGTTTGTGAAGTATACGCCGACTTGGCCGCGCTCGTTCATGCCGGCCAATCAGAAGGTCCGCAATCAGGTTGCCAAGATGAAGCAGATTCCGGTACCCGAGCTGATTGAAGGCAAAAAGCTGCTGTTTGTGGACGATTCCATTGTACGTGGTACGCAGCTGCGAGAGACGGTCGAATTCCTGTATGAGTCGGGGGCGAAGGAAGTGCATATGCGTTCCGCCTGTCCGCCGATTATGTACGGCTGTAAGTACCTGAACTTCTCCTCCTCCAATTCCGAGATGGAGCTGCTTGCCCGCCGCATCGTGCAGGAGCTGGAAGGCGACGAGGGCCAGAAGCATCTGGAGGAATACGCAGACGCTAACACCGAGCGCGGTCAGTGCATGCTGAAAACCATCTGTGAGAAGTTCGGTTTCAGTTCGCTGGGCTATCAGTCACTTGACGGTCTTTTGGAGGCCATCGGACTGGACCGCGACAAGGTTTGTACCTATTGCTGGAACGGCAAGGAATAAGCCGTTCCGCTGAAAAAAGACGAAGGAGTATTACTATGAGTGAGAGCCGTTCTGAAAGCTACAAGGCAGCCGGTGTAGACGTTACCGCCGGCTACGAGGCGGTCAAGCTGATGAAGCCGATGGTCGAGTCGACCTTTACGAAGGGCGTGATGGGCACGCTGGGCGGCTTCGGCGGCCTGTTCCGTCCGGACTTTAAGGGCATGGCTGATCCCATTCTGGTTTCCGGCACGGACGGCGTGGGCACCAAGCTCAAGCTGGCCTTTTTGATGGATAAGCACGACACGGTCGGCATCGACTGCGTGGCGATGTGCGTCAATGACATTGCCTGCTGCGGCGCGCAGCCGCTGTTTTTCCTCGACTACATTGCGGTCGGCAAGAATCACCCGGCCAAGATTGCGCAGATGGTTTCCGGTATCGCGGAAGGCTGCCGTCAGGCAGGCTGTGCATTGATCGGCGGCGAGACCGCCGAAATGCCCGGTTTTTATCCCGAAGATGAGTATGATATGGCGGGATTCTCGGTTGGTATGGTCGATAAGGAGAAGATGATCGACGGCATGGGCATTCGTCCGGGCGACGCGCTGATCGGCGTCGCCTCCTCGGGCGTGCATTCCAACGGCTATTCGCTGGTGCGCAAGACGCTGGGCATCAACGAAAAGTCCGTGCGTCGCTATATTGATGAGTTTGGCAAGACGCTCGGTGAAGAACTGTTGACTCCGACCAAGATTTACGTCAAGGCCATTCAGGGCCTTATGGGTAAGGTCGAGGTCAAGGGCATCAGCCACATCACCGGCGGTGGCTTCTATGAGAATGTGCCGCGCATGCTGCCGGACGGCATTTGTGCCAAGATTGAAAAAAGCGCGATGCCGGTGCCGCCGGTGTTCGACCTGATTGCAAAGACCGGCAAGATTCCGGAGCGCGACATGTATAACACCTTCAATATGGGCGCGGGGCTTGTGCTTGCTGTGTCGGCAGAGGATGCTTCCCGCGCGGTAGCCGCAATTTCAGCCGCAGGCGAAAAGGCATATGTCATCGGCGAGTGCGTGGCCGGCGAAAAGGGCGTCGTGCTCGAGTAAAAGAGTGGAGAATCAGTTATGATAAACATCGCAGTTTTGGTTTCGGGCGGCGGAACGAATCTCCAAGCACTGATTGACGCACAGGCAGCGGGCAAGATAGAAAACGGCCGCATTCGGCTGGTGATTTCCTCCAATCCGGACGCGTTTGCGCTGGAACGCGCGGCGAAGGCGTCTATTCCGTCCGCCGTGCTGCGCCGCCGTGACTTTGATAACGCAGAGGACTACGGTGCGGCGCTGACAGCGCTGCTGGAGGAATACGAGATTGGTTTGATCGTACTCGCAGGCTTTATGACCGTGCTGCCGGACAGCTTCTGCAGCCGCTACGAAAACCGCATCATCAACGTGCATCCGTCGCTTATCCCGTCTTTTTGCGGAGCGGGCTTCTACGGCTTGCGCGTGCATGAAGCTGCCCTTGCCAAAGGGGTGAAGGTGACCGGCGCGACCGTTCATTTTGTCTCTGAAGTGGTGGACGGCGGCGCGATTATCGCACAGAAAGCGGTTGAGGTGGAGGAAGGCGACACACCCGAGACATTGCAGAAGCGTGTGATGCAGCAGGCTGAGTGGATTCTTCTGCCGCAGGCTGTCAGCGACTTCTGCGCGGGAAGACTCGTCGTCCACGGCGCATGGGTCGCCAGAAAGTAAGGAGGAAGGAAAGCGTTATGAGCAAGAATGTGTTCGATATCAGCAATGAGCTGATGAGCAATGCGTATCCGGGTCGCGGCATCATCTTTGGCCGCACGCTGGACAATAAGCAGAATGTGGTGGCGTATTTCATCATGGGTCGCTCGGAAAACAGCCGCAACCGCGTATTTGTGGAAACCGAGGACGGCATCCGCACCGAGGCGTATGACCCGTCCAAGATGACCGATCCTTCGCTCATCATTTATCATCCGGTGCGTCAATGCGGCGGCAAGCTGGTTGTCACCAACGGCGATCAGACTGATACGATCTGTGAATATCTGAAAGAGGGGAAAAGCTATATCGACGCGCTGCGTACCCGCCAGTTTGAGCCGGACGCTCCCAACTATACCTCGCGTATTTCGGGCGTCATCAACGAGGACGGTTCCTACAGCCTGTCCATCCTCAAGAATTTCACGTCCGACCGTACCTCCAACAAGCGCTTTTTCTATGAATATGACAAGCCCGTGCCGGGACTGGGTCATTTTATTCACACCTATCAGTGTGACGGTGACCCGCTGCCGCCGTTTCGCGGTGAGCCCAAATGCATCCGCATTGAAAAGCCGATAAAGCAGTTTACCGAATTGCTCTGGTCGAGTATGAATGAGCAGAATAAGGTCGCCCTGTTTGTACGCTATATTGATTTAGAAACCGGCGCATATTGGCAGGAGATTCGCAACAAGCATGAGGAGGGGAAGGACGCATGAAGGAACTGGCACTCAAATACGGCTGTAACCCCAACCAGAAGCCTGCGCGTATCTTCATGACCGAGGGCGAGCTGCCGATTGAGGTTCTGAACGGCAAGCCGGGCTATATCAATTTCTGCGACGCATTTAACTCGTGGCAGTTGGTCAAGGCGCTGAAAAAAGCGACCGGTATGCCGGCGGCGGCGTCCTTCAAGCATGTGTCGCCTGCAGGCGCGGCACTTGGTAAGCCTCTGACCGAGGTTGAGAAGCAGATGTACTTCGTCGAGGCCGACCACGAGCTGTCTCCTATTGCGTGCGCTTATATCCGCGCGCGCGGCGCGGACCGCCTGTGCTCCTACGGCGACTGGGCGGCACTCTCCGATGTGTGCGACGCAGATACCGCAGCGTATCTTGCGCATGAGGTGTCCGACGGCATCATTGCGCCGGGCTATACGGATGAGGCGCTTGCCATTTTAAAAACAAAGCGCAAAGGCGGCTATAATGTTGTCAAAATTGACCCGGACTATGTGCCGGGGCCGATCGAGCAGCGCGATATTTTCGGTATCCGCTTCGAGCAAGGCTACAACGATTATGAAATCAGCGAAGCGCTGCTGAACAACATCGTCACCGATAACAAGGAGCTGCCCGAGAGCGCCAAGCACGATATGATTCTGGCGCTAATTACGCTTAAGTACACGCAATCCAACTCGGTCTGCTATGTCAAGGACGGCATGACCATCGGTGTCGGCGCTGGTCAGCAAAGCCGTATCCACTGCACGCGACTGGCAGGCAACAAGGCGGACAACTGGTTCCTGCGGCAGCATCCCAAGGTGCTCGGCCTGCAGTTTGTGGATGGCATCCGCCGTCCCGACCGTGATAATGCGATTGACGTATATATTTCGGATGAGTACGAGGATGTGCTGGCGGATGGCGTCTGGCAGAACACATTCAAGGTCAAGCCCGAGGTGCTGACGGCTGAGGAAAAGAAGGCGTGGATTGCGAAGAACACGGGCGTGACCGTCGGTTCGGACGCGTTTTTCCCGTTTGGCGACAATGTCGAGCGCGCGCGCAAGTCGGGTGTGCAGTATATCGTGCAGCCGGGTGGTTCGATTCGTGATGACAACGTCATTGACACTGCAAACAAGTATGGCATTGTCATGGCGTTCACCGGCATGCGCCTGTTCCACCATTGAGTCGAGAAAACGCCGCATCTGCGGCAAATTGGACACTGGCAGCCCTTATCGTGCAGGTTGCAGCCGCGGTCTGCATCGGCATGGTGGGCACATTGGCCGGAGCAGCGCTCATGGCGGTGTGCTATCTGATGAATGCCTGGGCCGCTTGGCGGCTGCGCTGCCCCGTGGCACTGGGTGCGGCGCTCGTCGGCTGCGTGCTGACGCTGCTACTGCCCAACGGCACCAATCCTGACTGGATTGGCAACATGTTGGTCAATCTGCTGTTTTTGCTGATGTACCTGCCTTTGCAGCGTAGTTTTGACAGGAAATTTCGTGCTTTGGATGCATCCGAGCAAACGCTCCGCCTGGGGCGGACATGGTCGCTGACCGCGCTTATCCAGCGCGGCGCGTCCATGATGGGCTTTCTGCCGCTGTTTGTCGGACAGGCGGAATTGTCGGCCGCGCAGGGAGCATACACCACGCTGTTTACCTTGCAGGTTGTGTTTGAAATGATTGCGCTTCTTGCGGCAATCGTGTCCTATATCTGGATGGTGCGCTATCTGTGGCGCGCAAGAACGCTGCTGAAAGAGCAGGTGGAAAAATGAAGCTGATTCGCGGCTATTATGCCTATCTTGCCATCGCGGGCGGTTTGCTGCTCGGGTTGGTGCTGCAAAGCAACTGGATGCTGCAAATCGTGGCCTATGCGCTTATTTCTGCGGGCGCGTTGTCCCTACAGCAGGTGTCGTGTTGGTTTTTGCGCGCGAGTGTCGCGGCCGACGTATGCATCGGCTTTGAGGTGGTCTGTGGGTCGGCAGTGCTGCCGCCGGGAATGCTGCGCATGGTGTTGGAGTACACTTCACTTGTGCCGTTGCTGCTGACCGGCTGTATGCTGCTGATGGCATATATCACGCAGATGCGGAATGCAGGGCGCGGAACGTTTGTCGAATGGGCGATTTTTGTTGTATGGAGCGCGGGCTTTATCCTGACGCTGCTCATGGCGCCCGGTTGGCTGAACGATATGGCGCTGTCTTTGACCGTAACCGCAGTCAACACCCTGATGGTGATCGGGTACATCGCGCTGCTGGCGGATACATTCCGCGCGCAGAAAGAATTCATCCGTACGGAGGGAGAAAAACCATGAAAGTACTGGTTATTGGCGGCGGCGGGCGAGAGCACGCCATCGTTCATACATTAAAGAAAAGTCCCAAGGTCGACCATATCTGGTGCGCGCCAGGCAACGGCGGCATCGCACAGGAAGCCGAGTGCGTCGACATCAAGGCGACTGACATTGATGGTGTGGTGGCCTTTGCAAAGGAGCACAAGCCTGACCTCGTAATGGTCGCGCCGGACGATCCGCTGGCACTCGGTATGGTGGACGCGCTGGAAGAAGCGGGGATCCGTGCATTTGGTCCGCGCAAGAATGCAGCTGTGATTGAGGGTTCTAAATCCTTTGCCAAGGAACTGATGAAGAAATATGGCATCCCAACCGCAGGTTACGCCGTGTTTGAGGATTCGGCTGCGGCGATCGCTTATATTAAGGAACAGGGTGCGCCGATCGTTGTTAAGGCGGACGGCCTTGCACTCGGCAAGGGCGTCACGGTCGCCATGACCGAGGATGAGGCTATTGCAGCGGTCAAGGACGCGATTGATGGACACGCCTTCGGCGGTGCAGGTGCGCGCGTCGTGATTGAAGAGTTCCTGACTGGCCCGGAGGTTTCCGTGCTGGCATTTGTGGACGGCAAGCACCTCAAGACCATGCCGTCGGCGCAGGATCACAAGCGTGCCTACGACCACGATGAGGGACCGAATACGGGCGGCATGGGCGCATTTTCCCCCTCGCGGTTCTATACCAAGGACGTGGCTGATACCTGTATGGAGACGATTTTCAAGCCCACAGTCGAAGCGATGGCTAAGGAAGGCCGTCCCTTCAAAGGAGTGCTGTACTTCGGCCTGATGCTGACACCCAAGGGCCCCAAGGTGATTGAGTACAACGCGCGCTTTGGTGATCCTGAGACGCAGGCCGTGCTTTCTCGCCTGGAAACCGATTTGTTTGATATCTTCAACGCGGTTATCGACGAAAAGTTGGACGAAATTGACATCCAGTGGGCGGACAATGCCGCTTGCTGCGTATGTATGGCATCCGGCGGCTATCCTAAGGCTTACGAGAAGGGCAAGGTCATCACCGGCTTGGATGATGTGACCGACTCGTTTGTGTTCCATGCGGGCACAGCGGTCAAGGATGGCGCATTCGTTACAAGCGGTGGTCGTGTGCTCGGCGTGACCGCGACGGCACCTACGCTGGATGAGGCAATTGTCAAAGCATACGCGGATGTCAAAAAGATTCATTTTGAAAAAGCACATTACCGTACGGATATTGGAGTGAAAAAGGGATGAAGACAGAACAGCAGGATCAGATTCTTGCCTGCATGGCTGAGGTTTTGAATCAGAATGCCTTTCGCGCTGAGGTGATGCGCAAGGAGGGCGCGCCCACGCTGCTGCGCTGCGAAGCGATGCGGCAGGGAAAGGTCGCTAAGGATGTGGTGATAGAGGCATGCTTTATCCCGCTTCAACTGCCGAGCGAAGACAGCGGCTTGCTGCAATTTTTTGTTACGCTGTTTCAAGGCGCGCCGGATACGCATACAAACCAGTTGCGCCGTGCATGCGCCTACTGCAATGATTTCTGTGCGTTAGGTGCGTTTGGCTTCTACGAGCAGGCAGGTCAGATTTATCTCAAGCATAATACCTTGCTTGACGGCTCGTTGGAGCTGGAAAAGATCATTCCCTTTGTAGCGGACAACATTTCTGTGTTGCTGGCAGCAGTCGGCCGGTTTATTGATGGTTTGGCGCAGATCGCTTATGCGGGCATGACCCTCGACGCAGTCATCGATCAGGAATTGTTCCCGAAGATAGGTTGAAAACTGGATTGTAAGGCACGCCTTGCAATAGAGAGCGAAAAACAGGCCGCATTTGCGGCCTGTTTTTTTGCTTTGTGAGAGCTTCATTGTGCGACTTTGCTTTGTTCAATTTTAAGCAATACAGCGCTGAATTTTGAAAGAATGAGCGAAAAATTGTCGCTATTCAAGATAAATGACTCTTGGTTCTCTTTTGTTTGCCCGCCGAAACGCTCCCAGTCGGTATGCAGCAGGATGTCTGCATTGGAGTCAGGAGAGGGGAACACATATGGCTTGTCCGAGAAGTTGCAGACTGCAATAAGGTGTTCTTCGGCGCTGCGACGCTCCCAGGCAAACACGCAGGGAGCATCCTCATCCGTGGGCAGCCAGCGGAAGGAATTCGCTGCATAGTCCCCATGCAGCGCGGGATGCGCGCAGTAGACTTTGCCCAACGCGCAGAAAAATGCGTGGAATGGACCGTCTGCATATGTCCAGTCCGGCTCAGCGTTTTCGCTCCACTCAACGCGCAGACCAAGCTCGTTGCCCATGAAGTTCAGCTTTTTGCCTGGGTGCGCAAACATGTAAAGATAGAACGCACGCGCCTGCGCGTACTTGTCGGTTAGGTCGGCCCCCCACATTTTCTGTACAATCGCGGCTTTGCCGTGCACGACTTCGTCGTGCGATAGCGGCAAAAGATAGTGTTCATTCGGGAAATACTCCATGGAAAACAATAGCTGACCGCGCCGATTCGCGCGTTCGTCCGGTGGGGTTTGCATATAGTTCAGCGTGTCGTGCATCCAGCCAAGGTCCCACTTATAGTCAAAGCCAAGCCCACCTTCGGATACCGGGCGGGTCACACCCGGAAACGCGGTCGAGTCCTCAGCAATCAGCAAGGCGGAGGGATGCCGGGCTTTCAGACCCGCATTCATATTTTTCAGGAAATCCAGCGTGTCCCCGTTGACACCGCGTGCAGGCTCACCATGCCAATATATCAGGCGGCTGACGGCATCCATGCGTAAGCCGTCAAAGTGAAACTCTTCCAGCCAATAGTTGGCCGCAGACTGCAAAAAACAACGTACTTCTCGGCGCGAGTGAATGAAATTGCAGCTGCCCCACTCGCTTTCGCCTACATCGGGGTGAGGATATTCGTATAGCGGCGTGCCATCGAACAGCGCAAGGCCGTAGCTGTCCACCGCAAAGTGAACAGGGACAAAGTCCATGATGGCGCCGATGCCTGCGTGATGCAGTTGGTCAATCAGCAGCTTGAGCTGTGCGGGGGTGCCGTAACGTGAGGTCGGTGCAAAAAAACCGGTGTTCTGATAGCCCCATGAGCCGTCAAACGGATGTTCGGACAGAGGAAGAAACTCAACATGTGTGAAGCCATTCTCATGCAGGTAGGGGATGAGCAGATCGGCGATTTCGTCGTAGCGGTACCATCCGTTTTCGTTGGCGGGATTGCGTCTCCAAGAGCCGAGGTGTAGCTCATAGATGTTCAGCGGCGCGTCGAGTGCGGCTGTGCGCGTGGACATCCAGTCCGCGTCGGTAAATTGGTATGCATCGGAGTCGGTGATGACCGAGCAGCAGCCCGGTCGCAGCTCCATGGCGAAGCCATAAGGGTCGCAGTGCTCGACCACGGTGCCGCTGCGAGTGGTAATACGGTATTTGTAGAATTGCCCCGGACGTGCATCCGGCACACATACCTCCCAGAAACCGCTTCGGCCGTCCTGTGTTAGCTCATCCTCTTTCCAGTCATTAAATGCCCCTGTAACAGTAATTTTGGCAGCATTTGGCGCAAAAACTCGAAAAACGACCGACTGGTCTTTGATGTGTGCGCCAAACCAGCGCCATGCGTCAAAAACTTTTCCGTCAAAAAATTCCTGCTTATCCATGAAGGCTTCCCTCCCAGTACGGTTTGGAGTATAGTAACAGTATAGGGGACGAGTCTGCAAAATACAACCGGCAAAGCGGGAGAGATTTGTTCAATATTTTTTGAACCAAATGATTCGGAACGGACTCTTATTATCGGAAGCCTTCCAAACAGGCGGTAAAAATTTTTTGAACCAAACCGCCACCGCGGGGCTCTTATTGACAGGTGCACCAAAACACAAAGGAGCAAAGTTATGACCGATGAACAACTTGTCCGGCGGATGCAGCAGGGTGACATGCAGGCGTTTGATGAATTGTATGAGCGCTATAAAAATGATGCCTATCGGATTGCCTGCCTGATTACCGGCAACCGTGCGGATGGTGAGGATTTGACACAAGAGGCGTTTGTGACTTGCGTGCGGTCGATTGGAACGCTCAAGGATGGAGCAAAATTCCGTCCTTGGCTGCTCAGAACGCTGTCACGTGCGGCGTGGAAATACTGTCGGAAAGCCAAACGTGAGACGCCGGTATCGGAGTTTTTTGAAACCGGCGAGGGGGAAAGCGCGCTGTCCGCCGTACTGCGGACCGATGAACAACGGCGGCTGTATGAAGCAATGTACGCGCTTGATGAAAAACGCCGTACCGTGTTGGTGCTGTATTATTTCGACAACCGGCCGGTCAAGGAGATTGCGCGTACGCTCGGCGTGACTGAGGGTACGGTCAAATCCCGCCTGTTTTCCGCCCGCCGTCATCTGCGGCAGGCGCTGACCGAAAAAGAGGGAAAGCCAGAGGAGGCTGTGACACATGGATGAAATGAAGATGGAACGTGAGATGCAGAATATGCTGCACGGGTGCGCAGAAGGGTTGGAGGCTCCGGAAAAACTCAAAACCCGCATTGATTTTGCAATCAAGAGCGGAGAAATGCCGCGCAAGGTGCGTCGCCCGTTCAGCAAGCGGTTGGCAGCGATTGCGCTCGTAGCAGCGGTGGCTGTTACCGGTGCAGTAGCGGGCAATGGTATTGTGGCCTATACGTTCGGCAGTTCCTGGTCGAATGAGCGTATGAACTATACCGAAACACAGGCCGAGATGACCGATGGCACCAAGATGCCGGAGTCGTTCTCGAACGGTTTTGCATTCAAAAACGGTGTGCATGTGTATGGTGGCGAAAAGGATGAGGACGGCAATGTGCTGCGTGAGTGGACGAATATCGACGCTGAATATGAGCGGGATGGCGTAACGCTGCATCTGGGTACGGGCGAAGTGCATAACGACGGCACGACCGTGGACACGAGCACGTTTGACGATACGCGTGAGATTAACGGCGTAACCGTGCAGTACAGCGCTGATGACTACAAGGCGGTTCCTGCGGACTACGAGCCGACTGCCGAGGAGCAGGCGGCGATTGAAGCAGGGGATTTGCAGATTGGTTACGGCGCAAGTGAAGTAACCGTGCAGCAGTACCAGTTCCTCCGCTGGGAGCAAAATGGGGTATATTACACGCTCAGTGGCTTTGACCTTGATATGACAGCTGACGAATTGTTCCAGATGGCGCAGGAGATTATCGAGTCTTAATCTGAGAAAAATGACGGATATTGAGTGAAAACAGAACAAAAAGTAGAAAAGCGTCCAACTGGACGCTTTTCTGCTTTCTCAGTATCGCTCGCAGTAGCCTTCGCCGCCATTGGCCAGCGACTTGAGCGCTTGCTCAGCGCGCGTATCCGGATCGTCGGATACGCAAACGGCATCGGTCAGCGTTTCGCGTGAGGTGTGAGGCAGTTCAAAGAATCGCTCCATCGCGCGTGTATCGTGCCCCATGGCGCTGAGAAAGGAAAAGGGGATGTCGGCTGATACATATTTTCGTTTATCGTGTTTCATGGGTGTTCGCTCCTTTCCGATTGCAGTATGTGCCGAGGGCATGATATAATACGGGTAACATGGGAAAAGGAGCGCCACAAAATGGAGCTTGTTAAAAATAAAATTTATCGCTGCCAGATTGTTGATTATACAGCGGATGGAACCGGAATCGGTAAAATTGACGGCCGCGCGGTGTTCGTGCCGCGTACGGCAGTAGGAGATCAGTGCGATGTGCGCATTGTGAAACTTACAAAAAACGTGGCGTATGCGCGGCTGGAAAAACTGATTGTGCCGTCGGGCGCGCGCATTCGTCCGGCGTGCCCGGTTGCGGACAAGTGCGGTGGCTGCTGTTATCAGCATATCACATATGAGGAGGAACTGCGCGCCAAGGAGAAAAAGGTGCGCGACGCGCTTACCCGTATTGGTGGGCAGGACGGTGCGGTTCTCCAAGGCATCACGGGTGCGCCCACCACCGAGCATTATCGCAACAAGGCGCAATATCCAGTAGGGCGGGATGCGGACGGAAACATTGTGACCGGCTTTTACCGGCCGCGCAGTCATGACATCGTACCGGTGGAGCGATGCCTGATCCAGTCTGAAACGGCTGACCACATTGCGGCAATTGTGCGGAAATGGATGCAAGAGTTTGATGTGCCGCCATATGACTATGTTGCCAAACGCGGCACGGTGCGACACATTTATGTCCGTGTGGGCGAAAAAAGTGGCGAGAGTCAGCTGACACTGATTGCGGCAACGCGCAAAATGCCTGCATTGGATGAGTTGGTACATCGCCTGCGGGAGGCTGAGCCGTCGTTGACTGGTATTTTGCTTAACCATAATCAGCGCGGTGATAATGTTATTTTGGGCGACCGCACGGATGTGCTGTGGGGTGAACCGATGCTCGAGGACCGGCTGTGCGGACACTCGTTCCTGCTTTCACCCGAGGCATTTTATCAGGTGAATCACGCGCAGGCCGAACGGTTATATGCTTGTGCAGTAGATTTTGCAGGACTGACGGGGGAACAAACTGTCATTGACCTGTACTGCGGTGCGGGAACAATCACGCTGACACTCGCAGAGCGTGCAAAGACGGTTATCGGCGTAGAAATTGTGCCGGAGGCAGTGGAAAATGCGCGGCAGAACGCGGTACGCAATGAAATGGACAATGTAGAATTTCTGTGTGGGGATGCTGGACAGGCTGCACGGCAGCTTGCCGCGCGTGGTGTGCGGACGGATGTACTGGTGGTCGATCCGCCGCGCAAAGGACTGGACGAGCAGACACGCGACGCAATTTTGAAAATGATGCCGCCGCGTGTTGTCTATGTGTCGTGTGATCCGGCAACACTTGGTCGCGATGTGCGTGAACTGACCGGTGCCGGCTATCGGATGGCCTGCGCGCAGGCGTTTGATTTGTTCCCAAGGACTGGGCATGTTGAGACGGTGGTCCTCTTGTCACGGGAAACAAATCCACTGACGGTTGAAGTCAGAATGGAAGTGGAAACCGGCGAGGTCAAGGAGCATCCGACCTATAAGCGTATTCAGGAATATGTGCAGGAGAAGTACGGCTTCAAAGTCCATACTGCATATATTGCAGAGGTCAAGCGCATGGTCGGATTGGATATGCACAAAGCGCCGAACGCTGTGGAGCAGAGGAAGCATGAGTATCATCCATGCCCGCCTGAAAAGGTCGAGGCAATTAAGGATGCTCTGCGGCATTTCGGCTTAATTGCTGAGTAACGTCACTGTGAGGCAGTAAAAATGCCTTATTAAAACTGGAGATAGTGAGAACAGTGAAATCCTTTCTCCCTGCATGAAAAAAGCACATCAGAAAGCAAAGCACGGCAGAGCGTATACGGTACGCCTTTGGATGTGGAATTTTACGGCATAGAGCATTTTTACACCATTTGGCAAAATGCGAAAGTGCTTCTTGCAAACAGAGCATTGTTTTACCCGCTGAAATCGCTGTAATGAGGAGAAGCCCAGCATCACGTCAAACGGCGCGTGCTGGGCTTCTTTTTGTTGCGTCTCGGGGCTTTTTTTGGAGGATAATCCCTCCTGTGTGCCATTTGTTTTTCTATGCCGTGTTGACATACTGCGCTCTACCTATCACGGTAACTGTACGTTCTCGGAACAAAAATGAACACGTTTTCTCTGTATAGGGAGAAAGCCGGAGAGGAATAAGAGGGTAAGTGCAGGCTGTGGGAACGGTGTGTAAACCACTTTCGGTTTTCCACGGTTTCCATAGCCGCAGCGAGGGAGAAAAGGGAGAGGTGGCTTTCTCGCTCAGGTGGCTTGCCGCCGCTCTTTGGCTCTCCCTTTTCTCCCTGAGTATCAGGGGTTATTCTGCGTCATTGCTCGGCGTAACAGGGCGAAAATCTTCCTGAACACCTTCGTTCAGATCAAAACACATGGTTTTTGCGTCAGCAACCCAGAAGCCACGCACCCTATACCGCTTTCCGGGAATATAGTCCTCACCCGTAACAGCCCGCAGTGGGTCAAGCAGGTTCTTGTTGGAAATTGTTACGACACCCTTCTGTTCTCCCTTCGGCTTGGAGAACTTAAATCCCTTCGGCTCGTTGCTCTTGCACATACGGATCGCAAACACCTTCGCCTTTGCATCCATTAGGCACAGGACATAGGCGGGATAACCCAAGTCCTCAAGCACCTTCTTGGTGAAGGTCACGCCATTCTGGTTCAGGAACATATCAGGGTAGGCGTTGATGTTGGAATCAATGGTTTCAAAGTTCAAAGCGGAAAAATCAAAGTTCATAGTAAAAATCCTTTCATTTCATTGTGTTTTGCGCCTCATCCACGATTTTCATAAACTCCTGACGTTCCATAAAAGACCATCGGGAGTCCATGATCAGATAGCCCTTGAAAAGACCATCTTTCACGCGGTATGCGACAAAGTGATTGCTTAGACGGCGCAATGTAGCCCGTTTTGCCGTGCTGTGCCGCTCCAACAGCAGTTTTTGTACCTTTATCCAATCCTCTTTTTTAACAATAGCTGTATGGTGATTTTCCTTGAAATACATATTCAGATCAGTGTTTTTCACTGATTTATGTGAGCGGAAATCTTTGGTATAAGTTTTCTGCATCAAGGCATCACCGCAGTATTTCTCATTTCGGAGGATGCTGCGGACAGTACCGGCAGACCAGAGATCATTTCCCATGGGAGATTTGATTCCCTGCTCTGTCAGGGCAGCGGCTATTTCCGCTGGTGTTGCTCCCTCCAAGCAGCTTTCGTAGATATACTCGACAATTCGTGCCTCGGTAGGTTCGATAACCAACCGCCCAAAGTGGTCGCGGTAGAAGCCCAACGTGTTCTGCACAGAGAACTTGTAAATGCCCTCCGCCATACGCCAGCGAATACCTGCTTTAATGGCCTCACTCTTTTGTTGGGATTCCATTTCAGCCAGAGCAGCCAATAGTGAGATCAGGAGGTTATTCCGTCCATCACCGGTATAGGTAATTCCCTCTGTCTCAAACTCAACGGAAACAGGGGGATTCAGTGCGGAAAGCGTTCGCAGATTATCCAGAATATCCACGATATTTCTACCAAAACGGCTGATGCTTTTCGTGAGAATCAAGTCAATTTTTCCGTCCACCGCGTCTGTAATCATTTTCTGAAAGCCCAGACGCTTTTCTACGGTAGTTGCACTTATCCCTTCATCTTGATAGATTTCAACCAGTTGCCATTGCGGATTGGCTTCAATTCTCTTGGTAAAATGATGAATCTGCATATCGAAACTGCCGATCTGTTGTTCCTCCTGCGTGCTGACGCGGCAATATGCCGCAACGCGGAGTTTGGGTGGTTCCGCTGCAATTTCTCGCCGTTTTTGCGGCGGGATGACAATGACACCATTTCCGCGCTGATTATAGGAAATCTCGTCCTGCATCTGGCGACGTTTTTGTTCTCTGCGCTCAGCTCGGCTGCTGGTCTGCCGCTCGGCCTCTATCGCTTTGGGATCAAGCGGTTTGGCCATATCCTGCCTCCTGCACCGAGAACGCAACTATTCTTTTGCGCTGCATGGGCATACCACCTCCTTTTTCAGTAAATTTTGACTTTTCACGGAATCACCACCTTATCTTCCAATATTTCTATGACATACCGAAAAATCGGGCTGCCAACATAAATAGAGGGCGGCAGAATGCCCTGCCGCCCTGGAATCAATATTCAGTTGCTTCAAAATTGCCATCCCTCACGCTCGCATAAGCCCAAAATGTCAATGCACGGAACATTCAAGCTTTTGCAGACATACGGTATTTTCTTTTCACCTTTTTTACTCTCTTCGGTGATTACTGTTAGTCCATACTTCATGGCTGTGGCAATTAAGAAGGCATCTCCCGATGATTTGACTTGCTTGAAATCGATAAGTTGTGGATTAGATGTAACGACCTTTTTGACGTTATCCTGAATATCATCATCAATGGGCAGCACCACGCCATGTAATCCTATGTACCATTTTTTTAAATCGTCATCATTCACTTCTTCAATTATTTCCGAGCAGGTTACTATGCGCTTTTGCTCAATTAGCTCGTCCATGTGATGCCAAAGTGTCTTATTGATGCTTCTCCGATGTGGTTCATCATCTTTTTGTGAAAGGATCGAAGATGTGTCTATGATATATTTGGGTTCAGAATCATGATTCACCATTTCGATACCTCCCACATAAATTTTTCTATATGGTTCTGTTTTACGCCGAGATAGCGAGATATATCCTGCTTGTCAAAGTAACCCTCTCGATAACCATGAAAGAATGCCCGGCATAATGCAGGGCTATTCTGGTCAATAGCCTCACGCGGAATATTCCTAGGAATACCTTTACCAGTTAGCTTTCTATATTCCTGTGCAGCCTTTCGCTCGTTTTCAAACTGTGATCTTATTGCGGCTATCAGCATCGCATACTTAGGTTGTCCAATTTTCCCAGAATCCAGTAAACGGCGACAAATAACTTCCTTACTTACTGAAAACTTATCCGCTAGTGATGAAACAACGTCCAAATCTATTTCTGATTGCGTATAGCTGCCAAGCTGTTTGTTCAGATTTACCCGGGGTACAAGAACTTCTCCAGCAACCGCGTTGCAAAAGACTTCCTCCGCCTGTGCGGAAAATGAGTCAATCATGTCATTACAGATAACCGAACTTCGCTTAATCAGGTGGACAAGTTCATGAATAATCGAAAATGTTTTAGCCGGGTATCGATCATCATTATTAAGCCCGATAATTGGCATTGTGGTGTCGTATATGGCAAATCCACGGGCAACCTCAGTATCTACGCCGGTAAAGCAATGCACAAATACACCGGCATTCTCGACAACATTGCGAATGTATAAATAGAACTGCCTTGTGCTCTGGCATTTATATTGCACATTTGAATCAATACCAAGACTATTTCTGATTTCTCGTGCCCATTGGATAACATTATCATCTGGACAATTTATAGACATACCAAATTTCACGGTGCGCTCTTTCAAAGCTTGCCTGGATTCCAGAAGCAAATCGCGAGCAGAAAGAATATCGGAAATAGCAAGATTCAATGCGCTGTTATCAACAACTGCGTCGGGCAAAGTACGGAGATTTCGCATTTGAGGCAAGTGCTTTACATTAATGTCACTTGCATTCATATACAGTCCTGCAAACGGAATACGGTAACATTTTGCGATGGCTTTTGCCTGATTTATTGTGGGAAACTTCCCTGATTCATCATTTTCCCACAGAACAATTTTTTCTTCCTTGAACTTTGTAATCCGTGTTACATAGTCAAAAGATATGGCTTTCTTCTCTCGTATAAAGCGCAAAGTGTCTTTATTTATGCGAGCATATATATATACATAGGTGGAACCACCTCCTCTTACAGTGCCTTTATCGTCTCCACAAACTGGCTCATGCTGACAGCTCCCGGCAGGAGATTTTCTCCATCCCTGAACACCATGTAATAACGGTACTGGCTCCCGGCGGCAGTCCGCCACGCGCGTCCCAATTCAATCTTTTCCCGGCTGTCATCGTTTTTCAGATGCTCGCCCTTGGTTTCTGCAAAGATTACCTTGCCGCTCTGGGTCATAATCATAATGTCCGGGTAGTGCTTGATATAGCCGTTGATGGCAAAGCCATGCCGGGAGAGATTGCGGTGCCACCAGCGAACATTCGGAAGGGCGGTCAACTCCATAATCAAATCCTGTTCCAGCTTGTTGATGTCGCCATCCTCGGCTTCATACAAAGAACCGCCGTATATGTCTGTGCTGGTCGTGGGATGAATAACTGACGGCAGCCGATAGGACGGCTGGCATACAATGCGTTCGGTTTCCAGCCATTTTGCAAAGGTTTCCCGATAATGCGCGTCCAGCAGGGATTCAATCTTTTCCTTGATTTTCTTGGCATATCCCAGCGGAGCCTTCTCCATAGCGGCGATCTGTGCCTTGTCCATATCATCCACGATGCGGTTTATGTAGGGTTTCAGTTCGGCAGCGTCCACCATGTTCAGCTTATTGAGTTGATTGAATATCATATCCTTGCATTGGCGCACACGACTCTCCGGCGGCAGACTGTTGAAGTATTCCTTGAAATACCGCTGCTCTGCGCTGGTCATTTTGAACACCTTGGGCAATCCGCCCTCATTTGCCCGCACATCGACCTCGGCAATCTCATCATCAGCTGCGGCAAAATCAATGTCGTATGCCTTACCTTTCAGCGTGAAGCCTTCGGCGAGCTGTTCTTTTTCCAGCAGTTCCAGCGTACCTTCCGTAAACAGGGTATCGGGGATCACCTGGAAAAATTGAGGGATCACAAGAGTTTCAAGGTCACTTTGGAATTGAGGACGAACACGGAAAGTAGCCACTTGTTCCCGCACCTCCCAAGGAAGATTCTGAATCTGCGGATCATCCTGCCCCTGTTTTACGGCGTTGTTGTACGCTTCACCGGCTTTGGCGGCATCATCCAGCATACTGTCGGCTTTGGGGGTAATTTCTGAGGATTTTTCCTGTTCCCGGCGGCGTTCCAGTTCTGCCCCGATGGATTTCCCATCCAGCCCTGCAAAATCGTCCTGTTCCGTTTCCAAAGGGGCTTCCGTATCGGAAACTCCTTGCAGTTCGGTAATGTCGATCTGTACTGGGGGCTGCTCCGAGACCTGGGGCTTCACAGGTTCGGCCAGACGATAATCCTTGTCGCTGAATCCTGCACTGTTCAATCCCTTGATGATGTGCTGCACGGTAGTGTTAAAATCGTTGGAGGAAGTCAGCACATAGGACATATTCAAAGCCGATTGTGTGTGCTGGCGTGTATGGGGCAGACGGAGGATGCGCCCCAAAATCTGCTCCACATCCACCTGGCTGGTCTTGTTGGCAAGGGAGGCAAGAATATAGGCAAAGGGGCAATCCCAGCCCTCTTTCAGTGCATTGACCGTGATAATATAGCGAACAGGGCAATCGGAAGACATCAAATCCACATTTTTCAGTTCGTTCACATCAGCCGTGCGAATGGCAATCTGCTCTGCCGGGATGCCAGCGTCCACCAGCTTGTCCCGCAGCTTTTCAAAAGTGGTAGCGTCCTCCTTGCCTTTCGGCTGCGCCTGGAACAGAGCGATGGGGCGAATATACTTGCCTGTTTTTGTATATTCCGCACAGGCGAGTTCTTCCAGCTTATTTCGCAGATCGATCGCGTCAATCAGCACATCGGTTTGGCTGTCCCGGTTGTAAACAATCACGGGCAGCTTGACCATGTTTTCCGTCTTTAACTGAACCGCGTCCACATAGGAGATAATGTTGCTCTCCTTTTTCGGGGTAGCGGTCAAATCCAGAACAAAGCAGGGATTGAAGTTCTCCAGCATTTCAAGGCTGAGATCAGACCGGGCGTGGTGGCTCTCGTCCACAATCACCAGCGGGTTAAGCTGATTGATAATCTGGAACAGGGCGGTTTCGTCCGCCTTTTCAATGGGGCTGTCGGGCTTGCCAAGCACCTTGGCGAACTCCGCAAGATTGCTGTTCTCCTGATAGGCTTTCAAGCCCTCCTTGCCGCGCCCACGGAAAGAATCGTAGGACAGCACCATAACAGAAAGCTGTTCCGTAACAGCAGTCGGATTGAAATTCTGCCCGTTCAAAAGCTCCTGCTTGGTATAGACCTCCACGCGCCCGCCAAAATCCACGTCGATTTTCTGGCGGTATGGATGTTGGGGATCTTTGAGTGCTTTTACCGTCTGCACCAAAATTGCGTCTGAGGGAACGAGCCATACCACCGCCTTTGTCTTGGTAACAGGCAGCGCGTCAAAAATGGGGCGAATGGCATTACAGGCGATAAAGGTCTTCCCACCGCCTGTGGGCACCTTGAAGCAGAGGTTAGGGACACCGGGCAGAATATCCTGATAGTACCCCAGAGACGGTGCACTTTTTTCCTGCCAGAAGCAGCGGAAAGCTGCCGCGTAGTCCCGTGTTTCATTCAGCAGTTCCAGATAGCGGGTCAAGTCCGCTATGACCTTTTTCTGATAGCTTTTTAATTCCATATAGCGAACACCCCCTTACAGTCTGCTGATGTCGCGGGGAATCTTCTTGAAGGTGATCCCCATCTGCGCCAGCTTGTCCTCACCGATGGAGCAGCGGTCGGCATAAATGACCGTTCCATCGGCTTTTTCTTTGATGGTGGCAAGAAACGCATAGTCCAAAACCGTCACGCGCTGCGGCTCATAGTAGAAGTAGTAACCCGTGCTGTTGTGGTTACCGAGGTAATAGGGGCTGTCCCCAGCAGGAGGGGCATAGGGCGTTTTGGTTTCCATGAACCAGATGTATTCGCGGATTTTTTCGGGGGCAACCGCTTCGTTCAGGCAATCGCCTACCAAAAGCGGTTCGCCCAGATCGTAAAAGCTGAAATTGCCGCCCGTACCCTCCACGGCGCTCTTGCCCTCGCCGTAGCCTTGGATGACCCGCTTCACGCGCTCGGCAGTAATGCTGTCGGCGTAGTCCATCATCTCAACGAGAATGAATTTCCGGTGTCCGCCGTCGGCTTTGTTCATATTCAGAACGGCGTGGGCGGTGGTGCCGGAACCGGCGAAGGAGTCGAGAACGATACTGTCCTTTTCAGATGCAATTTCAAGTATTCTTTCAACTAATCCAACGGGTTTGGGCGTATCGAAAGATTTTCCATCCCGGAAAATTGCTTTAATTTGATTCATTGAAGTACGGTTGCTACCAACATCTTTGTTGTACCAGATTGTTTCTGGAGGACGCTCTGTTTGTTCTTCTGCATAAATTTTGTAATACGGTGTCCAGCCGTTGCGCCCGTTCACCCACTCAATGCGCGTGGGGTTCTCTGCCACCTTCAATTTACTCCAACGCCAGTTACCATCCGAGCCATCTGACCTAACAGGGAAAACCTCTGAGCCATCGGGCGCAATCATAGCATAATAAAGGTTCGGACGAGCTTCACGCGCATCATTTTGTCCCATTGCACGAAGGGGCTTTAAGTAATATCTTCTGCCATCTGTTTCAACCTTGTTGTAATGTTCAGGGACTTCATCCGTGTGAATTCTGTTTAGGTTCAGAACATCGATATTTTTCGTATATGTAATTGTGTGGTCATGTCGGACAGAAAAAATCTTTGCATCCATTCTTGGGCTATCGGATTTCTCCCAAATAACATCTGCAAGGAAATTACGTATACCAAAAATTTCATCGCAAATCAGCCGAAGATTGGCAAATTCCGTATCGTCAATACTGATAAAAATAACACCATCATCGGATAGCAACTTCTGCAGCAGCTTCAGCCGGGGATACATCATGCACAGCCATTTGTCATGACGGGTCAGGTCTTCGCCCTCTTTGCCGACAACCTCGCCCAGCCACTTCTTGATCTTCGGGTCGTTGACATTATCGTTGTAGACCCAGCCCTCGTTGCCCGTGTTGTAGGGCGGATCGATGTAGATGCACTTGACGCGCCCCTCGTACCGGGGCAACAGGGCTTTCAGGGCCTCCAGATTATCGCCCCGGATAATCATATTTTCGCTGCCGTTATCTTCTTCATGCTGGCCCTGCTCGTCATAGCTGTATTGGCGCTCCAACACCCGGAACGGCACTTCCTGATGGTGATTGATGACTTTACTTTTTCCGATCCATTCCAGTGTTGGCATGGCTGATTTCCTCCATAATCGTGTTATCCTCATTTCAAATGAGGGTTTTTCTACCCTGACCCTCAGCAGTAATGAGGGTCACTCCTGTCTATGTCTGTGCAGTGGTTATTGTGGTGAAAGACCTATCCTGTCTCGGAAGGACTAAATCTTTGTCAAACACTGTCATCGTTTGTCGAATCGACGATTTAGGTAGATTCGTGACAAGGGATCAGTGCGCCCATTCGCACCCGCGAGGTGGAATAGACCCCATTATTTCGAGTTAGAGTCGCTGATATAATCTGCGGCTTATTTTTCATTTTCGGCAGTTTTTTTGATATACTTGCCGTTCTTGATTCTCGCGTCCGCTGGCTTCTCTGCGTCCTCTGGAATCCCCCAGACCGAGCCAATGCGGATAGCACCGGGGACGCGCCCCTCGCCGCACAAAATCTGAATACGGCGGGTGGAGATGCCCCAGCGTTCGGCGGTTTGCGCGATAGATAAATACTTCATGGGTAGCACTCCTGTTGCAGTTAAGTTCCGCGTCTGCTTATAAAATCACAGTATAATTATAATCGTCAAAGCGAATAAAAGCAAGGGCTTTCTGAAAAGTTCAGGAAGTATTTTCAATTCAGACATGAAAGGGGTGTGGGGATTCCCCAACAACAAAATGAGCAGTTCGGGCGCAAGGCTGAACCGCTCATTTTTCCGGTGTGTACGGACACCGGATGTGCTTGCTACTCTCTCAAATCTCATATCCGCAGATACAACGCGCTCCCGCTTTCGCAAAAGCAGGGGCGCATATTTTTTGAAAATCTTCCGTTTCGATACCTGCGTTTCGACGAAGAAATGTCCGTTGTAAAGTGAAAGGAGTTCTTTGATATGCCAGACCGCACAAGACCCATCCGTAAGGAAATCTGCCTGAATGAGCAGGAATTGAGCGTGGTTCGCCACAAGATGAACCAACTCGGCACCCGCAACTTCGGCGCGTATGCCCGGAAAATGCTGATTGACGGGTACATCATCAAGGTCGATTACACCGAGCAGAAAAAGTTAGCTGCCGCTGTCAGCAGGATTGCCACAAACATCAACCACGTCTGCCGCCGCATCAACAGCACCGGGCATTTCTACGATGCCGACGTTGCCGAGCTGAAAGAACGGATGGCTGACGTATGGGAACTGCTGAAAGTGCAGCAGAGAAACGAATTGTAATTCGGGAAAGGAGTACAGATATGCCGCGCATGAGCAAATCAAAAAAGCTGGAATGGTCGTTTTTCCTGAATGACCGGGGACGCAAGGCGTACAACACGCTCTGCCGCCGCTGCGTCCATGATTGCAAGCAGAGTTTCCGGGTGGTTGTCGTTATTTGCCCGCATTATCGGTCCAAGAGGGCAAAAAAGGGTGGTACATCTGCGTACTCCCCTCGCGGTCCCGATGGAACACCGCCATGAATACCGCAGACACCGAAAGGAAGTGATGCGCCATCTATATCAAGATTGATACCTCGCTCCCACCGTTCATTCCTCTGCCGCAATTTATGGTAGTCAGCGAACATTCCATCAACGCCAAACTGCTGTATGCCCTCCTGCTGAACCGCACGATGCTTTCGCAAAAATCGGGGTGGGTATCAGAGGACGGAAATGTGTATGTCATCTACACAATCAAGCAGATGGCGAATGACCTGAATCGGAGCGAAAGAACGGTAAAAACTGCCTTGTGCGAACTGGAAAATGCCGGGCTACTGACTCGCGTCCGACAGGGCTTGACCAAGGCAAACAGGCTGTTTCTGCAAATACCCGATGGGGTACAGCTTTCTTCCCCTCTGATGGGCAAAGGCTGCCTTTCAGAAGTGCAGAAAACCGCCCCTCTTGATGGGCAGAAATTGCCCACAAGTAATACTGATACAGAATATAAAGAACATAGTAAGACCAAAAGAGTAGAGAGTACGCGCCGCCGATATGGAGAGTTTCAAAATGTTTTTCTGTCAGGCGAGGAATGTACCCGGCTGGAAACGGCTTATCCCGGTAAAGCCGCCGAATACATTGAGCGGCTGTCCCGGTACATGGCTTCCAATGACAGGCACTATGCCAACCATTATGCCACCATCAAGAAATGGCTGACCGAGGACAGCAAGGGCGGGAGCGCGAAAAACTACACCTACGGCGATAACGAGGGAGAATGTCTATGAATCCGATTTTTACGAAAATGGTTGATGCCGTTGAAGCGGCTAATGCCGCACCTGACGATTACATCAATTCCGCTGATGGGCTGAAATACTGCGGCAAGTGCCACACGCCGAAAGAAGCCTTTTATCCCGCAGACCTTCAGGCACAGGGCTTTACCAAGCACCCGGTTATGTGCAAGTGCGCTGACGAGCGCCGCGAACGGGAAGAAGCAAAGCGCCGGGAATATGAGCGAATGTCCTATATGACAATGCTCCGCAGCGAGGCGTTCCGCGATATGCCCGCCTTTGGCTGGCGGTTTGAGTCAGCCGCAGCTATGACATCCCAGCTTGCAAAGGCGAGGGGCTACGCGCAGAACTGGGACGAGTTCAAAAAGGCGGGGATCGGGCTACTCCTGTTCGGGAATGTCGGCACTGGAAAATCCTATGCCGCTGGCTGTGTTGCCAACGCTCTGATTGACCGTCTGGAGTCCGTCCTCTTTGTGGGAATGTCCGATGTGGTCAACCGAATGCAGGGTAATTTCGGCACAGACCGTGACCACTACATGAAATCGCTTATGCGCCCCGACCTCCTCATTCTGGATGATTTGGGTGCAGAGCGTAACACCAGCTTCGGTAAGGAGCGGGTATTCGATGTGGTTGACAAGCGGCTGCTGACCGGCAAGCCCATGATCGTCACGACAAATATCCCGCTTTCCGTTATGAAGCAAGCTGCCGATCTGGATGACCGCCGCATCTTTGACCGTATCTTAGAAGTATGTGTCCCAATTCGCTTCGACGGAGAGAACTTCCGTAAGGGCAGCGCCAGCGCAAATGTCAAAAAAGCCGCAGAAATGCTGAATGGGTAAGCTGTTGCAGCAGCTTACCCACCCATGAGACAGGAATATTATTCAACCGGCTTTCCTGTTTCTTCTGAAATAAAACGACCCTCAAACCGACAGCCGATAGCCGCCGCTATTTCCTGCAACTCGCTTTCCCTGAAATTGTCACGGCGCATTTTGCCGCTGATATTCTGGGTTGTGCAGCCAAGCTGCCTTGAAAGCTGACTGACAGTTACGCCTTGCTTCTTCATAGCAGCCCGGATAACCTGAGCCATACTCATTGACTTCACCTCCGGGAATTATCAAAGTAATTATACATGAGAGCAAGCAGAAATGTCAATTCAGGAGTTACCGGAGAATCGCTCCGGAGCTATTGACCCAAGACTGGAAATAGCATATAATAGTAACTGTTGAGTTACCATCGAAAGAGCGGCACTTCATTCGGCTGACGAACATAACGTCAAATGGAGTGATTACATGGTAGAAAACGAAAACTACAAGAGCTACACTGCAAACAATGGAACCGAGCTTCGCTTTCCCAAGGAGAGCGTGGTTCAGATGACAGCAGAGCAGAGGGACTGCTACCAGAACTTTATCAATGTTCTGGCACAAATCCTGATTAAATATGCTGCCGCAGAAAAGGAAAATCAGAAAATCTGAGCAGAGTATTCCGGGCGGTCGATGACCGCCCGGTCCTGCAATAGGAGGAAATCTATGTATAATACGAAAGAGGGCAAATCGTGTGTAATCTATATCCGTGTCAGCAGTGAGCGTCAGGTAAAGGGGTATAGTCTGGACGGGCAGAAACACTATCTGGCTGAATGCGCCGAGCGTCGGGGTATGACCGTTCTTGATACCTACGTTGAAGAAGGCAAAAGTGGCAAGAGTATCGAGGGACGGACTGAGTTCCAGCGGATGCTGGATGACATTCAGAGTGGAAAAGTGCATACGGACTATGTGCTGGTTTTCAAATTATCGAGGTTTGGCAGAAACGCGCGGGATGTGCTGAACTCCCTTGAGTTCATTATGAAATACGGTGTTCACCTGATGTGCGTAGAAGATGGGCTTGATTCCTCGACCTCTATGGGAAAAATGATGATTACCATTCTTGGCGCGGTAGCTGAGTTGGAGCGCGAAAACATCATTGCACAGAGCCTTTTGGGGCGCGAGGAAAAAGCAAAATCCGGCGGCTGGAACGGTGGCTTTGCACCCTATGGGTATCGTCTGGTAAAGGGCGATGACAAGAGTAAAGGAAAATTGGAGACTGTTCCGGAAGAAAAGGCTGTCGTGCAGTTGGTCTTTGATATGTTCCTAAACCGCAATATGGGATACACAGCAATTTCGGGTTATCTCAATCGAAACGGTTATACTCGCCCACCGGCAAAGAATGCAATCCGCCCCAGCTATGGCGAGTGGAGTTCTGACCACATCAAGAGAATGCTTAGCAATCCGGTTTATACAGGGCGCGTGGCATGGGGCAAACGACGCACAGAGAAAGTTCCCGGCAAAGATAATGAGTATCGGCTTGTGAAACAGGACGAGTATATTTTGAGTGAGGTTATTTCCCATGAGGCGTTTGTTTCTAAAGAGGATTTTGACCGAGTGCAGGAGATCAAAGCCATCCGTGGGAAAAAGGGCAATCACAACATCGGTCAGTATAACGCACATCTGTTGTCTGGTATCGTAAAATGTCCGCAATGCGGCGCACCCATGTACATCGGCATGACCAAGTGGACAAATCAGGACGGTACAGAGCGCCGTACAGAATCTTATGTCTGCTCCTATGCGACAAAACACCGGGGGACTTCGGTATGCCGCAGAAATGGCGTGGTAGCCAGTCAGGTTGAGGACGAGGTGATGGAGTACACCCGGAAGATTGTCCGCAATCCGCAGTTTATCAAGGATTTGCAGGAAAAGGTGATGACCGCCGTGGACATGACTGAGGTCGAAAATGATATTACCGCTTACAAAAAGCAGCTATCCGCTTTACAGCGCAGCCGTGACAGCTTGGAACAGGATATTGATCGCATTGCCCCGGATGACAAGTATGCAGAGCGCCGCCGCGCAGACATGACCCGCCGCCTGAATGACCTCTATGACCAGATTTATAAGGCGGAGGATCTGCTGCAAGAAAGCATGATGAAAAAGGCAACTCTGGAAAGCAAGCAGATGTCTGTGCAATCTATGATAGGAATCCTCTCGTCTTTTGACGCAATCTATGATAGAATGAATGCAGCAGAACGGCGCGACCTTGTGAAATACCTGATTTCTGAGGTTGAGTTGTTCCCGCGTGAGGAACAAAAGACACAGAAACGCTTTGTAAAGGCGATTGCGTACAAGTTTCCCATTGAACAAAAGGTGCTCACGCAATTTGATGAATGCGGGGCATCTGTGGAGACGGTAGTACTCTTGTCCAAACTTAACACCAAGCAGCATATCGAAGTGGAGTTGAATCTGGACGAGCTGGATTTGACAGCGGCGGAGAGCAAGGCTACCTATGACGAAATCAAAGCATATGTGCTGGAGAAGTATGGTTTGAAGGTATCCAGCCTGTACATCTCCCAGGTCAAACGGAAATGTGGGCTGAATGTTGGGCCAAACTATAATCTATCGAAGAAGGAAGACGCGAAAGTACCGCAGTGCCCGCCGGAAAAGGAAGCGGCAATTATGGAGGCGCTGAAGCACTTCGGGATGGTTTAGCATATAGTAGGACACAAAACACCAGTGTCGGTTTTTGACCGACACTGGTGTTTTCATTAAGTTCAAGAACTCAAATTTTAAATTCAATTTTCCAGAGAAATCGGTTGTATTTTCTGTTTTTCTGTTCTAAAATGTAAATAGTTTTGTCGAGCTATTCAGTACAGGGAGTTATGTAATATGCGAATTAGTTATAAAAAGCTGTGGCTGCTACTATTAGAGCGAGACATCAGTAAAGCCACGTTACGCACAGATTTGAAATTGGCTACCGGAACTATGGCTAAGCTGAATAAGGGTGAAGAGGTTGCCTTGAGTGTTCTGATGCGTATTTGTCAGTATTTGCGTTGCGATATTGGAGATATATGTTCTGTTATTTTGGAGGAAAAGAGTACATATTAAATTTTTCATAGAGAGTGATACAAATACTGATAGAAAAGAGTGGTAAGATGGCGCAAAGAGTACCTTGGGATATGAGTGAAGCAGTCATTATGTTGAATGCGCTGATCGCCGCTCGTGAGGGAAGGATGTCCCGGAAAGATGCAATTGTAGCTGTGTCTTCAAAACTTCGTTCACGTGCGAAGAGAAATGGTATCGAAGTAGACGACATTTTTCGTAACGTAAACGGCATTACGCTACAGATGTCCACGATGGAATACATCCTGACTGATGGCGAAAAGGGCATGAAGAAATCCTCCATGCCTAAGCTATTTCAGGATGCGGTTGCCATGTACCAGAATGACAGAGCGACCTACGAAAAAATGCTGAGGGAGGCAAGGAACGTGCCGGATACCAAATCAATACAAGACCAGTATTTTGCATGGTTGGAAACACAAGTATCTCCGGCGCAACTGTCGGAATTATATATGATATATACTGACATTGAGGACTTTTGCCTGAAGCGCAGCGTAATTAAGAAAAAGCTATTTTCATTGACTAACCTTGCCGATATTCGTAAAGTAATGAACACGGTTGATTCCAATAAGGTCTTCCGTTTTACATATAAGAAAAAATTGAGCAAAATGAGCTCTGCAATGCGATTTTACTACCGCTTTGTGAAGGAGCATCCTGAGCTGCTGACTCAGGCGGCACCAATGAAGTCTAACCAGACTGCAACCCCTATGGAGACAAAACCTGCAGAACCTTCTCCAGAGTTGATTGGGTATGGAGAAACAGCAGCGCCTTCCACTGTTGGCACTGTCGCATACAAGATCGATTTCACCAATATTCAGTCCCTGGCTTTTACTCAGCCGACGGAGTATTCATATTTCGAAGAGGAGCAGGGCAAAGTCAACTTTTGGACGCAATTATATGTTCAAGTCGTCAAGTGCCTGATGGATGATTATCCAGATGTGTTGCGCTCTTATATCAACTGCAATATCGATGGACAGAGCCGGTGCGATTTCACTGATGAGGCTGGAATAAGCAGCATGACGGCTCCCAAAAAGGTACAGGATAATTTCTATCTGGAAACGAACCTCAGCGCTACAGATATTGTAGGAAAGATAAAAAAGCTGCTTGACCTGTGCAATGTAGATTATGAAAATCTGGAAGTATATTACCAGAAGCGAAGCTCTACAGCGCCTCAAACAATTTCGACAACAGGAACAGGCAACTGTGCCGATAGCTCAGATGCCGAAAGCAGTAAAGAACAGTTTATAAGCTGGATGCAGCAGACCGGTTCTGCATTAGGTACTATCCGCAGCTATGTTTCTGCCATCGGACAGTCCAGTAAGGCTGCCAATGAATATGGTGTTTGCGATACGGATTTGTTCTTAATCGAAGATGCCAATAAGCTACAGCAGCTTTTGGATGAGCTCTTGAAGGTCCCGGTTTTCCGGAATCTAAATGCGCAGCAGCATAACCGCTTCCGGGCAGCGATATCCAAGCTCGTCGCTTACCGTTCCAGTACAACAGCCCATACCCGGCCAGAAGAGAAACTTCCAGAATTAAAAACCGTTGAGGCGGTTATAAATCCGCAGTACCTCTCCGAGGAGACTCGGATCCGCTATACGGAGATTCTTGCAGAGCATTTTGGCGAGGATGGCTACCAAACGGGGCGGCCAATTTTTCGTGGGCGGTTTAGGCGATTTTATGCGGAAAAGTATGGCTGTCCCCCAGCAGAAACAGATGATCGCATTGATGAAATCATGAGTATGGTCGGGACAAAGCGTGATAATAGAGTATTCCCCAAGCAGGATGACAGTCAAAATAACTTGATTATGGAAATTGTGAGTGATATTCTGTCTGCTTTTGATTCTGGCGCAACGGCCGTCTACATCGAAGCGGTTTATGATAAATACCAGCAGCCGCTTGCAGACTATTTGCACATATACAATCAGGATGCCTTGGCATCGCTATTGATGGCCCATGCCAACGGAAAATACACTCATCGTTATTCTTTTCTGACGAATAACTGGTCTGGTGCAAATGCCCAGGAGGACTTGCTTCGCATTATGAAGATGTTCCACCAGCCGCAGGATTATGCTGCAATTCATGAGAAGGCATGGTTTCTTCCTTATGAAAGGACGAAGACCATTCTGGTTACGACAGCCTCCATCGTGAAGGTTGCAGCTGAGACCTATTTCTATGCACCAAATCTGCCGGTCAGTGCAGATGAGCTAGCATATCTTTCTTCATTGATGAATGAAGAACTGAGCTATCACAGTCATATTACGGATGTTCGCCTGATGCAGCTGATTGCAGAAAAATGCCCAAGCATTGCAATCAATACGGATGGATACACCACCTATGGCTTAAGGAATTGCCTCGGATACATCCTCCGAGATCAGTTCGCTTTTAATGGGCCTATTATTACCCTCAAGGGTAAGGAATTGAGCATGGCAGATGTTTTTACAGAGTTTGCAAAAGACCACGAGGTGTTGTCCGTTGACGAGCTGTCGGCTCTGAGCGATGAAATGAGCACTTTGATTTACTGGGATTCGGTATTGAGCGAGATGATTCGTATCTCCGCCACGGAATTGCTGCGGAAAGACCAGATAAAGTTTGATGTAGAAGCAATAGACGAAATTTTAGACGGAATGTGTCCGGGAGATTATGTTCCACTTTTGGAAATAAATCTTTTTCTGTGCTTCCCGAATATCGGCCATCCGTGGAACAGCTATCTGCTGGAGAGCTATCTGTTTGGCTTCAGCAGGAAATTCCGTTTGCTGCACTCCTCTTTCATCAAAACCGGTGTATACGGTGCAATGGTGCGCAAGGATGCAGATTTTCAGGATTACCGCGCTTTATTGGTGGATGTTCTGTCGAAATCCAATGCACTGGACTCTACCAAGGATGCTCTGCAATATATTGTCGATAAGGGATACCAGCAGCGAAGACGTTATGAAGGCATCGAGACGGTGATTCAGGAGGCCAAGCTGGTAAAAGAACAGAGAGAAAAACAGGAGAAATGAGGAAACCCTGATGTACCAGTATTTATGGGATGAGGAGACAGGAGGATTGCTTCTGACCACAGAGCAATCGAAGTTTAGCAAGGAACCGCGTCCTGTTTATGCCTCAGAATTGACACTACTGGGATTTGACCAACACTGGTCGTATCCCAAAGACGACTGCGCTCCGCTCATGTGGGCAGAAGCTAATAACTATATTTATCGCGGCAGAATGGTTGCCAGAACTAAAGGCGGTTCGTACTATTCCAAACCAGAGATAGTCCTTTTGGATACACCTGAGCCAGATGGAATACCGTTACAATTCGTTGATGTTGAAACAATGACGAAAAAAAACGAAGCCATTTTAGAAACTCTCGTTCAAGAAACGATTCAGACAGTTTATAATACATATAGGGAATATAAAGATAAAATCGATGTTTTTTATGTTGCTTTCAGTGGTGGAAAGGACAGTGTTGTAGCGTTAGACATTGTACAGCGTGCGCTTCCTCACGATGATTTTTGGGTTTTGTTTGGAAATACCCGTATGGAATTTCCTGATACGTATGAGCTAGTGGAACGAATTAAAGCAGACTGCATAAGTGAGGGCATACGGTTCTATCAAGCAGAATCCAAGCTGCTTCCACAAAATACATGGTCTTGCTTTGGGCCGCCTTCAACCAGCAATCGCTGGTGTTGTAGTGTACATAAAACGTCACCACAGATTAATTTGCTCAGGGAGATAACAGGTAAGCGAGATTTTACAGGAATGGCCTTTACCGGAGTGCGCGCTGAAGAAAGCTTGGCACGAAGCACTTATGATACAGTAAGCAATGGCCAGAAGCACAGTGGTCAAATGAGCTGCCATGCAATACTCGATTGGACTTCCGCAGAGTTATATTGCTATATCTATGAAAGGCATTTGCACTTGAATGAGGCATATAAAAAGGGAAATATGAGGGTTGGATGTTTAGTTTGTCCCAATTCAACTGGAAAGCACGAGTATATAAAGCGCTGTTCATATCAGTCTGAAGTGGATTTTTTTCTTAGGAAAATAGCTTCTACGAGCGGGAAAACCAATTACTCAGAGGCCGATATGAAAGAGTTCATTGATGGCGGATTTTGGAGAACCCGTAAATCTGGACGTGAGCTTAATCTAGGCCAGGATAAGTTTGAGGTCATCAGCGGAAGCAATCCGCCTATGATAGATACTTTTGTGACGCATCTCAAATGGCAAAATTGGGGGAAGACAATTGGTGATATAACACAGGTGGCGGAAGATGAATATACAATTCTGTTTGAAGGAAAATCCTATACTGTCAGAACAGCATTGGGTGAAAGCAAAACGACCTTTATTCTGGAAAACTGTGAGAACTCCAAGACGGATATTAAATTTCAATCGTTGATGAGAAGTGTAATCATCAAAAG
The DNA here is from genome assembly GCF_052117165.1 of Agathobaculum sp. LCP25S3_E8. Lineage (NCBI taxonomy): Bacteria > Bacillati > Bacillota > Clostridia > Eubacteriales > Butyricicoccaceae > Agathobaculum > Agathobaculum sp. LCP25S3_E8. The sequence continues at coordinate 11,099 of NZ_JBQKJR010000016.1, read as the reverse complement.
TCTGTACTGCGTGGGATGTGGAGAATGCGAGGCAGAATGCAAACATGATTGCATTGACATGAAGGACGGGATAGTGATTAGAGATAACTGTGTACACTGCTACAGATGTCACGATGTCCAAGAGCATTGCTTAAGGTATGCATCGATACGAAACAAGATAACGGAGGGGAGAAAAATGGCGGGAATTGATAGGTATTTTACCTTTGGAACGCGGGATGAGTGGCTGGATTCATTCATTCGATATAAGGGTGGAAAAGAATTCTGGCTTTCTGATGGTGATGGTCAGGTCGCTAATAAGAAAAAAGATGCATTCAAGAATTTTGCGGATGATGCAGGCCTTACAGTCTACGACAAAACTGCGGATGGAGACAAGTACACTAAATGCGTGCCGACACCGTTTGCGGATGTAATTATCAGAGAGGGCGCATACAGTCAGACCTCGTGGGCCTTGATTCTTTGCAATCTGGTCTACACACCTGCGTTTAATTGGTTCGTCACTTCACTTGAATTTGGAATATCATATACACCTGACCTATTGAATTTGATGTTGACAGATGTGATGGAGAATGATACCAAAGGAAAGGGTAAGCGGAATGTTATTGATTCCCTTAAAATCATAATGGCCAAGACGCCTCTGGGTAAAGATAGAATCTTTGCCGACTGCGATGTAGTCGAAAAAGCATCCGCTTCTGGTAGAGAGACGGTAACGCTTAACTCTATTATGAGATGTAGTTGGGCTGAACCAGATGCCCGTGTCATTCTCTACTCACTTTACAAGTTTGCGGAGAAATGTGGCGGATATTACCAGTTCTCGCTGTCCACGCTGCTGGATGACTCCATAGAGCGTGACGGCATTAGTCCGACCAGAATTTTTGGCCTGAACTACGATACGATGGTTCCGATTCTAAATGGTTTGTCCGTAAACTATCCAGACTTCATTTCGGCCAGTTTCTCTTTGGGACTGGATACTATTAGCTTACGTGAAGGCAAATCCTCTCAGGATGTGTTGGCTATATTCTGAGATAGGAGGAGAAAAGACGATGAGCAAGAAAACCTACAAGGATTATTTTAACATTGATCCAAAGTATTATGCGGCGGTTACGGCTGACCTGATAAGATCTGGTGAAGTCAAATGGACTTCATTCTATCCTCATGAGACCTTTGTCAAGCTGCTGGAGAAAACCCACATCATGCTCTCTGGCAAGGACTCCCGGTCCCTGTGGGTGGAAGGTGCCTACGGTACCGGCAAATCCCATGCTGCTCTGACGGTAAAATCTATGCTGGAGGCCAGCGATGACGAGATCCGTGCTTATTTTAAGGATTATGGCCTCCGGGATGACCTTTGCCAGCAGCTCATTACGGACAAGAGCAACGGCAGATTGATTACCATCCACCGGATTGGCTCTGCGTCTATCCGTTCTGACCAAGACCTGATTCTAGCCTTACAGGATAGCATCGCAGCTGCGCTGCAGGAGCATGGCATTACCAATCGTGGTGAAGCATCCCTGAAGGAATCCGCCCTGCGCTGGCTGGAAGACAAAGAGGCAAACCGAGTCTACTTTGACAGCCTGATTCAGGAAGATAAGTACATGTGGGATTTCGGCGGCAAGCATGTGAATGAGGTCATCTCTGTGCTGAAGAACTCCGAGGACGAGGCCGCTGTTTCTAAAATGATGCGCAATATCCTGAAGGTTGCCGAGGACAATGGCATTACGGCCCTGCGTCTGGATATTCCGGCCATGTGCGATTGGATCAAAAGCATCATTGACGAGAACGACATCTCCGCTATTCTCTTCGTGTGGGACGAGTTTACGGAGTATTTTCAGAACAATCAGAATGCCTTGACTGGCTTTCAGACCCTTGCAGAAATCAGCGAGTCCCACCCGTTTTATTTCCTTATCGTGACCCACGAAAGCAGTTCTCTCATTCAGGATAAGGATATGCGTAAGAAGATTCTGAATCGTTTTGTGGGCGATGTAACTGTCCGTATTGAGATGCCGGAGAATATGGCATTTCGGTTGATGGCGCAGGCCATGAAAACTACGGATGACCCTGTGATCCTCCCGGAGTGGACTAAATACAAGGGTGACCTAAATGAAGGGTTAACCAGTGTCCGCAATACCATTATTGCCAGTGCAAAAAAGCACTCCACAATGGGGCAAAAGACCGTCATTTCTGATACAGAGTTGCAGTCTATCGTTCCAATTCATCCGTATGCAGCGCTGCTGTTGAAACACATGTCAGTGGCATTCAATTCCAATGCTCGTAGTATGTTTGACTTCATTATCAGTAATGACATGTCGGATGCAAAAGGTTTCAAGTGGTTTATTAACGAGTATGGTCCTGAGGAGAGTATAAACCTACTCACCATCGACATGCTCTGGGATTTCTTTACCGGGAAAGACCAGAATGGATTGAATGACGATGTTCGCGTGATTTTGGATTCCTTCGGTCTGCTGAAAAAGGGTATCCTAACTCCAGACCAGGAGCGAGTGTTTAAAACTGTGCTGCTTCTGGAAGCCATTTCCTTGCGTGTGGGCAACGTGGAGCTTCTGCGCCCCAACGAGCAAAATATCGATCTGGCCTTTGTGGGTACTGACTGGTCAAAGGGCAAAGCACGTAATATTGCTGCTGGTCTGTGTCAGCAGGGACTGCTCTTTGAAAAACCCGTAGGCAATGGTCTAAAGGAATACACTGTTGCGAATCGTGACGGCGACATTGGCAAGATTAACAAGCTAAAGGCCGATATCCGCAACAGCACAAAAACGCAGGATTTGATTGTTTCTGCCGACCTGATGTCTGCAGTGCAGCTTCCTGTTGCAATCCGTCCCCGTTTTGTGATGGAGGGCGCAGCTTCCTCTAATTTAACACCAGTCAGCAGCAAGCTGAGTGGACAGAGCAAGCCAAATCGTTTTAAGACTGTGGTAGCTTTTGCTCTGAATGATACAGAGGCTGCTACCATCAGAAATGCCATTTTAAAAGCAATCGTTCAGCCTTCTAACGAGCTTTTCTATATTGAATGCCTGACACCTATGGGTGATGACCTTTTGAGCCAGTATGTAGAGAACATGGCATACAGTAAGAATTATGCTCAGAACGACCGTCAGCGTGCAATGGGATTTGAAACGCAAGCGAAAAAGTGCCTGACTGAATGGAAACAGAGAATTTCTGCGGGTGCTTTTATCCTTTATACGCCTGAGCATAAGAGCGGCACTCGCGTGGCCAATCTTGCCGCATTGCAGGAGGCGCTGCAGAAACTCAACCACCAGATTTATTTCTGCGGCCTTGAGCAGTTCAATCTGATTGATAACATGTTCGTGAAAGGCCCTCTGGCCCAGGGCGCTGAATGCGGCATCACAGAGGAGTTGAAGTCCACCTTTAAATCTTCCAATGTGAAAACCAGCCTTGCGACTGCACTAAAGGGTGCATGGAAGGTTGAGCGCTATTGGGAAGACCCGACGAAAAAGAGCCTGCCAATTGTCCGCATCAAGCAGGAAGTAGAGAAGGTCATAAAAGCTGGATTTGAGAAGGCTTCCGGTCGTATCAGCATTCTTTCCATTTATGAGGCGTTGGAAGAGGCGCCTTACGGATTTATGCCCAGCAATGCGACTGCTTTTGTTATGGGCTTTGTGCTGAAAGAATATGCCACTGCCGATTATTTCTGGAGCAATGGCCCTTTCAGTGAAAGCATGACACAAGGGAAAATGAAGCAGATGATTGCTAACGCAATCAATCAGAAATTTTCTCCGTCTTCGAAATATAAAGAAGAATATATCGTTGCTATGAGCGCAAGCCAGCGCTGCTTCCTACAGTGCACATCTGCTGCGTTTCATATTCCGATGTCGCAGTGTGGCTCTATCGAAAGCGCCCGCGATCAAATACGAATCAAGATGAAAGGCCTTACTTTCCCTATTTGGTGCCTGAAATATATTCTGAACACGGTGCAGTTGGAGACACCTGCTGATCAGATTACCACCGTAATTGATGCTTACTGTGGAATCGCCAATACTGCTAACAGTAACAAGGACACAGAGAGCGCTCTTGCAGACCAGATTGGTTCCCTTGTCCATGACAATGCCGCCATCACGCGGGACATGGAAAGTCTCCTGACCGATGAGATGTGTCGCAAGGGTATGCTGGCGTATATTGATGCTTATCAGGGCGGTGCTCTCCGTCAGCTGGCAAATGAAATTGGCGATGGTGGAGCCTATCTTGACCAGGTAAAACTGAAGTTTAACGCGGATGCCGCGAACTGGGTATGGAGCTCTGTTACTGCGGACGAGAAAATTTCGGATGTCATTTTGGAGTATCGCATCATTGCCGAAAGCAATAAGAGCCTTCCAAAATGCACCAACCTTCGGGATATGGTATTGGAATGGAATAAACGCTCCAACAACATCCGCATGCCGTATGATGTCCTGCGCAAATATACCGGAGACTTGAGCCAGCTTTTAGTCCATCTTTATTACATGAAGCAGAGCGGCCAACTGCAGGAACAGTATAAGCAACAATTTTATAATGCGCTGATAACGCAACGTGAGGCATTTGAGCACTTCTATAAAGACCAGTTGCCGTATTTTAAACAGGTTGCGGGCACGTTTGTAGAAGAACTGGATGAGCAGGATGTTGCCGGATTCTGCAATACTCTTCCTGCTGGTCAGTTTACCAAGTCCAGCACGGAGTATTATCAATACATTGAGAATGCTGTAAGCAACTACAAAAAGAGCATTCGGAGGACTCAGCTGAAGAACCTCTGGCTGGAGAAAACCGGAACAAAAGACCCCTCCGATTGGTCTGACCGATATGATACACCGATTCTTTGTATGTTCGATGACACAGAGCGCGGAGAGGCAAGAACTATCTTTGCCACCATCCTTGCATATGCTGCTTCGGATGCAGATATTACCAAGGCTATCAATTATCTTGAGGCGGCTACGTTCTATGATCGTTTGAATGACCCGCTGGAGCGAGATCGCTGCTTCATGGAGCGTGTTGTCGGCGATTACGCCGTTATGCTGAAGGATGCGGATTCTATTCGGAAGAGCCTAATTGGAAGTATCCCGGACAAGGCGTATAATTGGATGGATAATTCTGCAGTGAAGAATCGGCTGAAAGTACTGGCAGAAAAGCAATACAAACTCAGCGGTTGTGAGCGTGCACAGGCTGTTATCGATAAGATGGATGCTACTGAACTGCGTCGCTATTTGAATGAGCTCATTGCTGATAATCTTACGGTGGGGATGGAAATTCTGAAGAATGAATAAGGAGGGCATTTATGCGTTGCATTAACACAAGTGAATGTTTCGAGCAAATGAGTGCCTATTTTGACGGAAAAAAGACTGGCTATTTCTTGTTGGTGAATACGGAGAATTACGATGTTTATCAGAAAATACTCCAACGCCTTGAGGCCGATAGCTGCAAGAGATGTGTTTATATTTCCCAAAATTGCCTGCCCAACGGTCTGCCTGATGTCGATGCAGCCGTCTCTATTGCAAGTGGTAGTGGAAACTATGCCTTAGTTGGGCTATCGCAGGCTCAGATGCTTCGCAGCGATAGTGCGTTGGCCGCAAAGCTGGATGAGGTTCTTAGTTACCCTATCAGCGGATATGGCATTGTTCTTCTTGATCATTGTGAACAGACGCTTCAGAAATTTATAAATCGTGATATCCGGTTGAAAAAAAGAGTCCTTTTGGTTGACGGAGAGGTTTCGCCGTTGCCACAGATAAAGTTTGCGAAAACTGAAGAAGAGTGCATTGGATTTAGGCCACTTTCTGATATTCCGAGACTTCTCTCCTATCTTGAAAGATTGACGGATATGCAGCGTCAGAATCACCCTGCTGTGACGGCACTTTGCTCGTTTCCTGTTGATATGTTCCGAAACGCTGCTTATTCCGTTACTGCATCTGAAGGCATTTATGAGGCGTTGACCACAAAATATTCAGACATTGCAGGAGCGACGGAAAAAGCATACGGAACAGATGTGCAGTGGAGCTGGCTTGCTTCTAAAATGTCTGGCAAGAGCAGCTTTTCCGCGTTGGTTTGTGATGAATTTGGTGCTACAGCAAATCTGTCGGCGCATCTATCAGATGTTTGGGGATCCGCCGATAAGAAGATGCAGTGGCTCTTGTGGCTGTCATTGAAGTCCTTCGGCGAGGCCAATAACCACTATCTGACGTTGATACTTGAAAATTGTGATCATGTTGATTCTTTTGAGATGCATGCATATCTAGACTTTGCAGATGTAGATATTTCGCATCCGGAGTTTGAGCGGTATTATACAGAGCGAAAGAGGCTGTTGGAGCAGTTGCCGGAGAATCTGTCGCTTATTAAAAAATATTGTGATAAACTGGGCCGTCACCAAAAGGACGAGGTGTTCTATCTGACCGACAGCAGCGCACAAGAAAAGTACGAATTTGTACGGTGCCTCAGCCTTTATGATTTCACACCGGAAGAAATTTTTCGTGCAACACGCAGTATGTCTAAATCTCTACACTTATATATGCAGGATTTCGTCTTTGATGCCGTGAACACTAAGTTGCCGGAATCCGACAGTAGATTCCGGGGTGATTTGACTACATATTTCCGGGATTACAAACTTCAAAAGCTTACAAATCGTATCTTTCCGGAGTTTCTGAAAAGGGTCAATGCTTACGCCCAATCACCTCGGCCGTATAATAAATTGCAGCCGAGGAGCAGCATCATTTCCCACATGGATAAGAAGAAGGTACAATGCTTCTTTTTCGATGCACTTGGCGTGGAGTACCTTGCTTTTATTATGGCAAAGTGCGAGGAATATGGCTTGGTATCAGAAGTAGCCATAGGCCATTGCGAGCTGCCTTCCATCACAGTTAAAAACAAAGAGTTTTTGCAGCATTTTGCGGACGGAGACTGGAGAAAAATCGATGACCTTGACGAGATAAAGCATCACAGCCAGGTTTACGATTATCGGAAATGTGAGTACCCGCTCCATTTATTTGAGGAACTGGATGTAATCGATGAACAACTACGGATGATTCAGTCCATGCTTGTGCAAGGCACGCTGGAGAAAGCGTTGATTGTAGCCGACCACGGTGCCAGCAGATTGGCAGTGCGTTATGGTCATGAGTTGAATTCTAGCATTGAGCTAGAGGAATCTGGTGAACACAGCGGACGATGCTGTCCGGCTGCAGAAGATCCGAATCTGTCGTTTGTTGCTTATGAAGATGGATTTGCTGTTCTTGCAAACTATGAGCGTTTTAAGGGTGGCCGTCGAGCAAATGTAGAAGTACACGGTGGGGCTTCCCTTGAGGAAGTGGTGGTGCCCATCATCACCCTGACAAAGCGTCCGGACAATATTGAACTTTGCTTTGTTAATCCTGTCATTACACTAAAGCCGCGTGTTACTCCAGAATTGGTGCTTTATTCCAATATTCCGCTCAGCAAGCCTCGACTGCTCATTGATAACGATTTCTATGACGGTGAATTTGTAGCGGATAAGAAACATGCAAGATTTGAAATTTCGAAGATTAAGAGGAAAGGCAATTACTCTGCGGAGGTTTATGATGGCGAGAAAAATATGTCGGTGAAGCTGGAGTTTAAAGTGCAAAAGCAGACCCGCGAAGTAGATTTGTTCTAATCGGAGGAGGCAAATATGAGCGAGTTACAGTCTGCCGATATGGTGGAAAAGTTAAAGGACAACTTTGATGAGATGGTTGTCTATAAAGACCTGAAGAAGAGCAATTTTATTACCTCCTTCAAGATGCCATCATTCATGCGGGATTGGGTGTTAAAGCGCTTTCAGGATGACCATGGCGAAATTGATTTTGATGGGGCTACAGCTTTTATTCGTGAGTTTATTCCGAAAAAAGAGGACTGGAAATCTATCAAGAACCGTATTGTCAACTATCAAGAGCAGATGAAATTTTTGGCCAAGATATCGGTTGATATTGATATCAAGACGCAGGGTCTGTCTTTCTCGCTTCCTGATTTTGGTCTGACCACTAAAGATACTGTGATTCCGAGAGACGTTTGGGAAAATTGCAGCGCAGCATTGTTGAAGGCTGAAGAGAATTGGGGAATCGTAGAACTTGGATATCAGTTCCCGGAGAGCGACAGGGATGCCGGAAAAATTAAGTTGGTGAGTTTCCAAGATTTCTGTCCGTATATTATCGACTTGGATGAGTACAAGTATGCCCGTGAATCTTTCACCCTTGATGAGTGGATTGACATTATTCTTGGCGCCATCGATTATAATGCAGCTGGCTACGAATCCCGTCAGCAGAAGCTGGCCATGATTACGAGATTGCTTCCTTTTGTAGAGAAGCGACTGAATTTGATTGAACTAGCCCCCAAAGGTACCGGCAAGTCCTATCTGTTCGGATCGGTCAGCCGTTATGGTTGGCTTTCTTCTGGCGGCACTATGTCCAGAGCAAAAATGTTTTATGACGTTGCTCGGAGAACAGAAGGCCTGGTGTTTGGTCATGATTATGTGGCGTTAGATGAGGTGCAGACTATTAACTTTACCGATATAGATGAAATGCGTGGTGCTCTCAAGGGCTATATGGAAAACGGCAAGTACACAGTTGGCAATCACGAAGGGGCTGCTGATTCTGGCATTATTCTTCTTGGCAATATTCCCGCTGCCTCCATGAATGAATACTTGAATATGTTCAGCGACTTGCCGAAGGTGTTTCATGAAAGCGCTTTGATAGACCGCTTCCACGGATTCTTAAAGGGCTGGGAACTGCCTCGAATGAACGATGACCTGAAGATTTGTGGTTGGGCTCTGAATTCAGAGTATTTCTCTTCTATTATGCACGAACTGAGAGACGACCCGACATACCGCGCTGTTGTTGATGCACGGGTAGTAGTCCCGGAGAAATCTGATACGAGAGATACGGAGGCGATCAAGCGTATTTGCACAGCCTATTTGAAGCTATTGTTCCCGAATGTACAGCACCCGGAGGATATTTCTTCCCACGATTTTAACTTGTTCTGTCTGAAGCCAGCTATCGAAATGCGCTCCATTATCAAGATTCAGCTTGGAATTCTTGATCCGGAGGAGTTTGGTGGGAAGACAGTACCGGAATTAAGCGTAAAGGACGTTGATGAATGAATAAGATAACATGTGTTTCCTGCGGAAAAACGGGTCTGGTACGCAACGAGATAGGAATTAATAAAAAGCTGTTAGGCGAGGATATAGAAAAATTTTATTGCCTTGACTGCCTTGCAGAATACCTTGAGGTGACACCGCAGGATATTTTAGATAAGATTGAAGAATTTAAAGAAGATGGCTGTAAGCTCTTTGAATAATGAAGGGAGGCGGAGCCTGTGATATATGCGGATAATGCTGCTACGACAGCTTTAGATATTGATGCATTCGAGGCAATGAAACCTTACTTGCTCAAAGAATATGGGAATGCGTCTCAGCCCTATTCGTTTGCAAGATCAGCAAAAAAAGCGCTGGCCGCTGCCAGAAAAACCATTGCTGACTGCATCGGTGCACAGCCGGAGGAAATTATTTTCACCTCAGGTGGTACCGAGAGCGACAATTGGGCTATTAAAGGTACATTGCAATACGGCGATGGCCGCGCTATTCTAACCAGTCAAATTGAACATCATGCAATATTAAACGCCTGTGCTTCTGTAGAGCGTCTGGGGTATCCAGTTGTTTATCTTTCGGTTAATCAAAAAGGAGTGTTAACGCCTGCCACATTAAATAAGTTCATCACTGGTAACACTAAGCTGGTGTCCGTTATGTTGGTCAATAATGAGATAGGAACGATTGAACCGATAAAAGAACTTGCAGAGATAGCTCATACACATGGGGCATTTTTTCATACGGATGCTGTGCAGGCCGTAGGGCACATTCCGGTAAATGTAAAGGGCTTAGGCGTTGACATGCTTTCGGCATCTGCTCATAAGTTTAATGGGCCAAAGGGGATCGGATTTCTTTATATCAGGAAAGGCACAGATACTCATTCTCTTGTTGACGGCGGTGCACAAGAATTTGGAATGAGGGCGGGCACAGAAAATATTGCAGCCATTGTGGCGATGGCAGAGGCACTTCGAAAAAACTGCGCTCATATGGATGAAACAGAAAGCAGGCTTTGCAAAATGGAAAACAGCTTTATCCATGCCCTGAACAAGGCTGGAATTGATTTTATCCGAAACGGAGCCGATAATCATCTTCCTGGAAATATAAGTATTTCCATTAAAAACGCTAGCGGTGAAATGCTTCTGCACAGGCTGGATTTAAAGGGGATTTGTATATCAACAGGTTCAGCATGTGATTCCGTTAATACACAGGTTTCCCATGTAATTCAGGCGATTTCTGTACCTGAAGATTATGCCGCCGGAACAATTCGTATTTCTTTCGGCAGGGATAATCAAGAAAGTGATGCTCAGGATATAGCAGATGCTATTGTAAGCATTTTGAAAAATTAGCATTCTTGGAATGCATGATATTTTATCTTTATTATATTACGAACTGTCAACAGCGAAGAAGTATGAGCTATGGTTGAAGTGCTCCCCAAAAGTTGGACAAAAGTTATGCGGCAAAGCCATTTTGAATTCTGTATTGGACAGGACTTAACCCATTCAATTTTTCTTTGATTCGGTTATGGTTATAGTATTCAAGATAAGCGATCAGTTCCTGACAAAACTCATCTAATGATTGGAATGTCCGCAGATAAAGCAGTTCCGATTTTAATAGGCCAAAGAAGTTTTCCATAACCGCATTGTCCAGACAGTTCCCCTTTCTGGACATACTTTGCCGAACGCCTTTTTCCAACAGCCTTTTTTGATACCGAGCATTTTGATATTGCCAGCCCTGATCCGAATGGAAGATTAGCCCGCTTCCGTCCGGGAGTCGGGAGAAAGCTTTATCCAGCATCTCTTCCACCTGACGGTAATTGGCTCGGTCACTGATTGCATAACTGATGATTTCACCATTATACAGGTCAAGTACAGGCGAGAGATAAAGTTTATTCCCAAACAGGGAAAACTCGGTCACATCGGTTACCCACTTTTGATTCGGTCTTTCCGCATGGAAATCTCTTGCCAGAAGATTTGGCGCAACCTTGCCGACTTCTCCACGGTAAGAACGATACTTTTTCATT